>NZ_CP092480.1:3032500-3332500 GCF_022429645.1 Lutibacter sp. A80 | reverse complement strand
TGTTTGAGTTGAATTAACAACTTCAATTTCTTTATCATTAGATTCTGATACGCCACAGGCAGATTGTGCTTTACAACCTTCGCAATTAACATTTCCTTTTAACGAAATAGTTATTTTTTTTTCTGAAATTCTAGAAATAACCCCTTCATGTTTAACTACGTTATTTTTATTATTTTTATAACTATTTAAATCCAACTGGGTCATAATCTACTTCTTCATTTCTTTGAGTAAGTAAAATTACAGTTAAAAAATTGTTTAAAATATGACTAATGTTAGCCTTTAAATGAAAATAGTTTTTATAACATAATTTAACATAACGGTATTTTTATATAAATTTTTCAATTGGTTAACCACCTAATAGGTATTAAGATATATTAATTGTTAATAAAAAATCTATTTAATAGATTTCTAAAAATATTAAAATGCATACTTTTAAAAATTCATTTTTCCAAGCAATTTAGTCTAGCACATGTTTTTAATATTTGATACAGAAACCACCGGTTTACCAAAAAAATGGAACGCTCCAATATCTGACACCGATAATTGGCCAAGATGCATACAGATTGCATGGCAATTACACAATGAATATGGAGAACTTATAGAACAACAAGACTACCTAATTAAACCTGAAGGCTTCAATATTCCGTATGATGCTGAACAAATTCATGGGATATCAACAAAATTAGCTGAAGAGAAAGGTGAAGATTTAGAAAAAGTTTTATACTTATTTAATGAAGCTTTATCAAAATCTAAATTTATTGTTGGGCAAAATGTAAAGTTTGACCTTAATATTATGGGCTGTGAATACTACCGAAAAGACGTAGACACGCCTTTAGGTGATTTACCAGTTTTAGACACCTGTACAGAAACTACAGCTACTCTATGCCAAATTCCTGGAGGTAGAGGTGGAAAATTTAAATTACCAACGTTAACAGAACTACATCAGTTTTTATTTAAAACTCCTTTTGCGGAAGCTCATAATGCTACTGCCGACGTTGAAGCTACAACACGATGCTTTTTAGAATTAATTAGAAGACGGGTTTATACTAAGGAAGAATTAGATGTTCCTTCAGATTATTTTCAAAAATATGATGCTAAAAATCCAGAAACCATTAAAGTTATTGGTTTAAAGCATTTAAATTTAAAAAAAGAAAGTAAACGCCTAAAAAAGAAAAAAACATCCGAAATTAATACTTCAGCACCAACGGATGTAGAAATAAAAGATCTTAAAACTGCAAATTTTGCACATTTGCATTGCCATTCTCAATTTTCAATATTACAATCTACCTCTAGCGTAAACAACCTTATAAGTACTGCTATTGAAAATAAAATGCCAGCGGTTGCAATTACAGACATTGGAAATATGATGGGTGCTTATAACTTTGTTAATGATGCCATTGCGCACAATAATAAAGTTGAAAAATTTAATGAAGACTTAAAAGAAGGAGAACAACCTAAGCTACCTATTAAACCTATTTTAGGTTGTGAATTTTATGTTTGTGAGAACCACTTAGATAAATCTCACAAAGACAATGGTTATCAAATAGTTATTCTAGCTAAAAATAAAAACGGCTATCATAATCTAGCCAAAATGTCTTCAATTTCGCATACAGATGGTTTTTATTATGTACCTAGAATTGACAAAAAAATTATTGAACAATACAAAGAAGATTTAATTGTACTTTCTGGAAATTTATATGGAGAAATACCCAGTAAAATATTAAATGTTGGTGAAAAACAAGCCGAAGAAGCGCTTCTTTGGTGGAAAGAACAATTTGGCAACGACTTTTATTTAGAAGTAATGCGTCATGAGCAAGAAAACGAAAATCATGTTAATAACATATTAATTGAGTTTTCTAAAAAACATAACGTAAAATTAATTGCCACAAACAACACCTTTTATACTCGCAAAGATGAAGCAGAAGCACATGATGTTTTATTATGTGTAAAAGATGGTGAAAAAATGGCAACTCCTAAAGGTAGAGGAAGAGGTTTTAGATATGGTTTACCAAACAACCAATATTATTTTAAATCTCAGGATGAAATGAAATCTTTATTCAAAGATTTACCTGAAGCTATTACCAACATACAAGAAATTGTAGATCAAATAGAAGTTTTTACTTTAAAAAGAGATGTATTACTTCCAAAATTCGACATTCCTCAACAATTTGTAGATCCGAAAGATGAAATAGATGGAGGTGTACGTGGTGAAAATGCATATTTAAAACATTTAACTTTTGAAGGTGCTAAAATAAGATATGGAGATGAGTTAGATGAAGATAAAATTGAACGCTTAAACTTTGAGCTATCAATTATTGAAAAAACAGGATATCCTGGTTATTTTTTAATTGTTTGGGATTTCATCAATGAAGCTCGTAAAATGGGAGTTTCAGTTGGTCCAGGACGTGGATCGGCTGCTGGTTCAGCCGTTGCTTACTGTTTATGGATTACAAATATAGATCCCATTAAATACGATTTACTTTTTGAGCGTTTCTTAAATCCAGATCGTGTTTCATTACCCGATATTGATATTGACTTTGATGATGAAGGTAGACAAAGAGTTATTGAATTTGTAATTGAAAAATATGGCGCCAGTCAGGTTGCTCAAATTATTACTTACGGAACCATGGCTGCTAAATCTTCTATTAGAGATACTGCCAGAGCTTTGGATTTACCACTGCATGAAGCCGATAGAATTGCCAAATTAATACCTGGTTTAAAACTACAAAACATTTTTGGTGAAGACCCGAAAAGTATTTCAAAAGTAAAAGGTTTACGAGCTGAAGAACTTGAAAAAGTAGAAGAACTAAAAAGACTTTCTCAAGGTTCAAATTTAGAAGCTCAAACCATAAATCAAGCACGCGCATTAGAGGGTTCTGTAAGAAACACAGGAATTCATGCTTGTGGCGTTATAATTACACCTGAAAACATTACCAATTTAATTCCTGTTGCTACTGCCAAAGATTCTGACATGTATGTAACGCAGTTCGACAACCATGTTGTTGAAAATGCTGGGTTATTAAAAATGGACTTTTTAGGCTTAAAAACATTAACTTTAATTAAAGATACTGTCAAAATTATAAAAGCTAAACATGGTATTGAATTAAATCCAGATGATTTTCCTTTAGACGATCCTAAAACATACGAATTATTTCAAAAAGGTGAAACTATTGGTGTTTTTCAATATGAATCTCCTGGTATGCAAAAGCATATGAAATCGCTACAACCAACCGAATTTGCTGATTTAATTGCAATGAATGCGTTGTACCGACCAGGTCCAATGGAGTATATCCCTTCTTTTATCGATAGAAAACATGGGCGTGAAGAAATTACCTACGACTTAGATGATATGGAAGAATACCTTAAGGAAACTTATGGTATTACAGTATATCAAGAGCAGGTAATGCTACTTTCTCAAAAACTAGCTGGCTTTACAAAAGGTGAAGCAGATATGCTACGTAAAGCAATGGGGAAAAAAATATTTGCTTTGCTAGAGAAATTGAAACCTAAATTTATTGAAGGTGGAAAAGCTAAAAATCACGACGAAAAAAAATTAGAGAAAATTTGGAAAGATTGGGAAGCATTTGCTGCCTATGCTTTTAACAAATCTCACTCTACCTGTTATGCTTATATTGCATACCAAACAGCCTATTTAAAAGCACATTACCCTGCCGAATATATGGCTTCGGTTTTGTCTAATAACATGAACGACATTAAGCAAGTTACTTTCTTTATGGAAGAATGTAAACGTGCAGGAATCGCAGTTTTAGGTCCAGATGTAAACGAGTCTTATTATAAATTTGCCGTAAATAATGAAGGTGCTATTAGATTTGGAATGGGGGCAATAAAAGGTGTTGGAGCAGCTGCAGTTGATGCTATTGTTGAAGAGCGTAAAAAAAATGGACCATTTACATCTATTTTTGATATTACAAAACGAGTAGATTTACGCGCTTGTAATAAAAAAGCATTTGATGGATTAGCAATGGCTGGTGGTTTAGATTCTTTTAAAGATGTACATCGTGCTCAATATTATCAATTAGATGAAAAAGGTGTTACTTTTATTGAAAGAGCCATTAGATACGGTAATAAATATCAAGAAAATAAAAATTCCGCACAAGTTTCTTTATTTGGCGAAGCATCTGAAGTTCAATTTCCTGAACCAGAAATTCCATATGCTGAAAAATGGGGAATGATGGAAGCACTCTCTAAAGAAAAAGAACTGGTTGGTATCTATATTTCTGGTCATCCATTAGATGATTTTAAAAATGAAATAAAATATTTTTGTAGTACACCCGTTTCTATTTTTAATGAAGATTTAAGCAAATATGTGGGTTCAAATTTTTCTTTTGCAGGAATTTTAACAAATGTGCAACATCGTGTTTCTCAAAATGGAAACGAATGGGCTTCTTTTGTGGTTCAAGATTTTAATGACAGTCACGAATTTAGAATTTTTAAAGATGCATATTTAAATTTTAAACCTTACTTGTACGAAAATGCTTTTAGACAAATTAAAGTAAATATAGCAGCCGGATGGAGAAATAAAGACGGTGTTGTAGGTGAACCAAGAATTAATTTTACTGGCATTCAAATTTTACAAGATGTTTTAGAAAAACAGTCTAAAAAATTAACTCTGCTTTTAGACATTACCCAAATTAACGATGCTAAAATAGCTGAACTCTATAAAATGTTTAAACAACATGGAGGAAGTGTTCCAGTTGATTTTATTGTTTTTGATATGAAAGATAAAATAAAACTAAATTTGCACAGTAGATCGGTAAAAGTAAAAGTTACCAACGAATTTTTAAAAATCTTAGAGGAGAAAAAACTAAGATTTAAATTAAACTAGTTTATGAAAAAAATCATTTTTATCCTCTTAATTTTCAGCTTTACAGCTAGTTTTAGTCAATCAAATTCATCTTACTTTCAAGCAGATTATTTTTATGGAAATATTTTACGCCAAAACCCTGATGCCACAGTTTTAATACAAGGGCATCCAACTGGTTTTTTTATAAGTTATAACAAAAGAACATCTGGAGAAGAAAATTGGCACGAACGCTTTAACTATCCCGACTTCGGATACTCAATTGGATATCAAGATTATAAATCTGACATAGTTGGAGAATTATATTCTGTTTATGGACATTACAATTTCTACTTTACCAATAGAACTTCTCCCAATCAATTAATTTTAAGAGCTGGAATTGGTCTAGCCTATAACACAAATCCTTATGATAAAGAGACAAACAATAAAAATACTGCTTTCGGATCTCATTTAAATTCAAGTACATATTTTAAATTGTATTTTCAAAGAGAAAATATACTTAACAATTTAGGTGTAAATGCTGGTTTAACATTTATACACGCATCAAATTCTAATGTTAAGTCTCCTAATTCTGATTACCCAAATTAACGATGCTAAAATAGCTGAACTCTATAAAATGTTTAAACAACATGGAGGAAGTGTTCCAGTTGATTTTATTGTTTTTGATATGAAAGATAAAATAAAACTAAATTTGCACAGTAGATCGGTAAAAGTAAAAGTTACCAACGAATTTTTAAAAATCTTAGAGGAGAAAAAACTAAGATTTAAATTAAACTAGTTTATGAAAAAAATCATTTTTATCCTCTTAATTTTCAGCTTTACAGCTAGTTTTAGTCAATCAAATTCATCTTACTTTCAAGCAGATTATTTTTATGGAAATATTTTACGCCAAAACCCTGATGCCACAGTTTTAATACAAGGGCATCCAACTGGTTTTTTTATAAGTTATAACAAAAGAACATCTGGAGAAGAAAATTGGCACGAACGCTTTAACTATCCCGACTTCGGATACTCAATTGGATATCAAGATTATAAATCTGACATAGTTGGAGAATTATATTCTGTTTATGGACATTACAATTTCTACTTTACCAATAGAACTTCTCCCAATCAATTAATTTTAAGAGCTGGAATTGGTCTAGCCTATAACACAAATCCTTATGATAAAGAGACAAACAATAAAAATACTGCTTTCGGATCTCATTTAAATTCAAGTACATATTTTAAATTGTATTTTCAAAGAGAAAATATACTTAACAATTTAGGTGTAAATGCTGGTTTAACATTTATACACGCATCAAATTCTAATGTTAAGTCTCCTAATTCTGGTATGAATGTTTGGGCTGCCACATTAGGATTAAATTATAATTTAACCACACAACAAACAACACATTATATTTCATCTTCAGAAAGCGAAAAATTTAAAGAGCCAATTAAGTACAATATTGCTATTAGAGGTGGTGTAAATGAATCTGAAATAATTGGTAGTGGAATGAAACCATTTTTTGTAGTATCTGCATATGCCGATAAACGTTTAAATAGAAAATCGGCACTTCAACTTGGAACTGAACTGTTTATTTCACCTATTTTAAAAGAATATTACGAACTAAATTTAACCATACCACACACTAACTTAAAAGAAACTTCCGATTTTTCTAGAATTGGAGTTTTTATTGGACACGAATTATTTATAAATAAATTATCTATTGAAACTCAAATTGGTTATTATGTCAAATATCCTTTCGAATACAGTGGAAGAGTATATGAAACTCTTGGGCTAAAAAGATATTTAAATGAAAAATGGTTTGCTTCTATACGCTTAAAAGCACACGCTGCTGATGCCGAAACTGTAGAATTTGGAGTAGGAATAAGACTTTAAAAATGTTTATGAAAAATCTAATTTTAACGTTTTTTTTGTTGTTTACTATATTGGCTAGTTCACAAACTAATGCTACAAAATACAATAATATTCAAATGGATTTCTTTTATGGAAGACCAATTGAACACGATAAAAAACTTAAAAATGCAATTGAAGGTAATTCGTACGGAATATTGCTAAGCTTTAACAATAACAGTTTAAAAAACACCACATTTAATAAACTTTACAACTATCCAGAAAGAGGTTTTTCTTTTCTATATCAAAATTTTAACTCAACAGTTTTAGGTGAAGTTTATGGTGGTTATAGACACTTTAATTATAAATTAAAAAACACTGCTACCTCTAACCTTAAACTTATAACTGGCTTTGGTTTAGGGTATGCTACAAAATCTTACAATGCAATTTCCAACCCAAATAACCATGCTATTGGATCTAAATTATTAGCTTCAGCATATTTAAAATTACAATTTTTTAAATTGTTAAATAAGGAACGCTTAAGCTTAAATACGGGTCTTAGTTTAATCCATTTTTCTAATATTGCATTTAAAAACCCTAATTTAGGAATCAATACCATAAACCTTCATTTAGGCATAAATTACTTATTAGAGACTTCAAAATCAACAATAATAAAAGAAAAACACACGGAAATTTCTCTTGACAAAAAATTGTATTTCAATTTAATTTTACGCGGTGGATATAACGAGTCTTTAGAAATTGATAGCGGATTATTTCCTTTTTATGCTGTAACTTTTTACGCTAGTAAAACCATTAATAACTTTTCTAGCATTACATTTGGAACAGATTATTTTAAGTCTGAATTCTTAAAAAACCACATTAAAATTAAAAATATAGAAGAAGGTAAAAATTATAATGAAAATGATTATACCAGAGTTGGACTTTTTGTGGGTCACGAATTAATTCAGAATAACTTTTCGTTTATTTCTCAAATTGGATATACAATTTATTATCCTTTTCCATACGTTAGTAGGGTTTACGAGCGTTTTGGCTTAAAATACAAGTTAGGAAAACATTTATTTTCTGAAGTTTCAATGAAAATAAATTTATTTAGAGCAGAAGCATTAGAAGTAGGTTTAGGCTATAAATTTTAAAAAATAATTTAATGAAAAAAATACTATACATATTTTGTTTAATTACGTTTTTGGGCTGTAACAGTGAAGACGCTGGAGATTGTATACAAACTGCAGGCGAAATTATACAAAAAGAATATGAAGTAGCTACGTTTACTAAAATTCATATCAATAAAAAAATTGAATTAATAATTAAAGAAGGTCCAACGCAAAAAGTAATTGTAGAAACCGGTAAAAATTTAATGCCCGATATTGAAGTGGAGGTTATTGACGGCAAAATATTTTTAACAAACCATAATACTTGTAATTTTTTTAGAGATTATGGTATTACCAAAGTATATATTACTTCTCCAGATATTTCAGAAATAAGAAATGCCTCAGAACTTAATGTTACTTCCGATGGAGTACTAACATACCCTAAATTATATTTAGAATCTACCGGCGTAAAAAATGAATTTTTATCGATTGGAGATTGGTATTTAAATATTGATAATGAATCCTTAACCATTTTATCTAATGGAATTCCTAATTTTTATATAAATGGAACAAGTAATAATTTAACACTCTATTTTTCTGATGGTGATTCAAGATTTGAAGGTCAGAATTTTAAAGTTCAAAACATAAACTTTTCACATGTAAGTTCTAATGACATATTAGTGTATCCTATCGAAAGCTTAAAAGGAACAATACATTCTGTTGGAAATGTTACAGCATACAACAAACCGCCAATTGTAGAAGTTGAAGTTTTAAGCGAAGGTAAATTAACTTTTAATTAATGTTATAAGCAACAACATGTTAATTTGGTATTAACTCTTGAAATAAACTCTCTAAATTTTTATTTTTTGTATTTAATTGAAGTGTTTTTAAACCATTATCGTGTGCAAAATCAAAAACAGCAGGGCGCATATCTTTTGAAGTATTAAAAGTTAACAACCAACTAGTATCATAAATATTCTCTGCACATTTTAAATGAGGAATAGTTTCAATAAATTGTTTTTCAATTTTATAATCAAATTCAACTTCTATTACTTGCGCTTGATTTTTTTTGAGTTCAATTAAATTTTCATCAGCTACAATTTCTCCTTTATTTATTAAAATTACACGATCACAAATTGCATCTACCTCTTGCATTATATGCGTTGAAAAAAGGACTGTTTTATTTTTACCAATTTCTTTAATTAAAGCTCTAATATCTATCAACTGGTTTGGATCTAAACCTGTTGTTGGTTCATCTAAAATTAACACATTTGGGTTGTGTAATAACGCTGCTGCTAAACCAACTCGCTGACGATAACCTTTAGAGAGTTGTTTTATTTTTTTGTGAGCTTCAGGCGTTAAGCCTACTTTTTTTATTATTTTTTCTACTTCAACTTTAGGTATTTTATATATTGATGCATTAAACAGTAAATACTCTTTAACATACATTTCTAAATAAAGTGGATTGTGCTCTGGTAAATAGCCAATATGTTTTTGAGCAGCCAGTTTATCTGTTTTAACATTATAATTACTTACCAAAACCTCTCCTTCTGATGCAGTTATAAATCCTGTAATAATTTTCATCATAGTAGATTTTCCAGCACCATTTGGACCTAAAAATCCAACTATTTCTCCTTTTTTTATAGAAAAACTAACATTATTTAATGCTTTTTGATCTTTATAAAACTTGGTTATATTTTTAACTTCTATAGACATTTAACAAAAATACATTTTAATTACAATTAGATGTTACAAATTAACGTTGTATGCGTCATATAATTTTAAGAACTTTGAAAAAAATAATTATGGGCTGTTTAAGAGTACTACTTTGCATCATTTTTCCACCAATAGCAGTTATAGATAAAGGCTGTGGTTCTTTAATTATTGTATTTATTTTAACCTGTTTAGGTTGGATTCCTGGAGTTATTGCCGCTTTAATTATTAATAACAACCCAAATAACTAATGCAAAAAGTTACATTACAAGACCTCGGTTTAAAAGATTATAAAGAAACTTGGGAATATCAAGAAAAATTATTTCAAGGTATTATTGATTTAAAAATTAGCAATCGTAAAAACGAAACTTCAATTAAAACTCCAAATTATTTTCTATTTGTTGAACATCCACATGTTTACACTTTAGGTAAAAATGGGGATATTAGCAATTTGTTATTAAACAAAGAACAACTTGAACAAAAAGGCGCTTCTTTTTACAAAATTAATAGAGGTGGCGATATTACTTATCACGGACCAGGACAGATTGTAGGTTATCCAATTTTAGATTTAGAAAATTTTTTTACAGATATACATAAATACCTACGCTTTTTAGAAGAAATAATTATTAAAACCTTGGCTGAATATGGTATAAAAGCTGAACGAAGCAAAGGTGAAACTGGAGTTTGGTTAGGTGTTGGTACCCCTTTTGCTCGTAAAATATGCGCTATGGGAGTTAGAACAAGTAGGTGGGTTACTATGCACGGTTTTGCTCTAAATGTAAATACTAATTTAGGTTATTTTGACAATATAATTCCTTGTGGTATTAAAGGTAAAGCAGTAACTTCTTTAGAAGTTGAATTAAATAAAAAGGTTGACTTAGCTGAAGTTAAAACAAAAATTTTAAAACATTTTACTGAATTATTTGAAGCCGAGTTTTAAAAATAAGTAAAATTGTTATGCTGAATCTAGTTCAGCATAACAAAATATGGCTTTGTAATTTTTATACTTTATAAAAAAACTAATCCTCTTCGTTGTAAAATACTTTATAAAACTTCATTTTTTTATCTTCGTCGTATCCTTTTTCTAAATATTCGCTTGAAGCATCCGGAGCATCTATATCCAATTTAATTTCAATATTGGTATCTAGCTTAATTTCAGTTTTAATTTTTTGCTTTTGCTTCTTTAAAACAATATCTGAAATAGCAAACTGATTTCTAACTAAAACATCGTTAATTTCCTCGAATTGTTTTTTATAATTATCGAACAAAGGTTTAAAATCTTCATTTTCTTCAAAAATTTCATCCTTAAAATCATGAATATTTACCTCTTCGTTTTCTTTAAAAAAATCTACTGTTTTAGCTAAAAATTTTGATTTTTCTTGCACCCCAAAATCCTCTTTTATAACTTCTTCAGAAAAATCCTTGCACATTTCAATGTAATTTTGTGTATGCTGGTTGCTATCGTCGGCATATTTTACATTTAAAAAGTTTTTAGTCCAATATTGTGCATCATAATTATTGGTATCAACACTTAAAACCACTCTTCCTTCTGCATCGGTAGAATTAATAATTAAACATCCTTTATCTAATTTTTTTGTACTAATTCCTTTCTGAACAAAAACATCTAAACTTTCTTTCTCCATAAATGTTTGAAAGAAATTTATTTTATTTTCAATTTTAAAAATACCTAAAGCATTTGTAATAACATCATTATATTCAATATCTTCAAAAAGAGCAATAATAACATCTCCAACTTTAATTTGCGCAGAGTTTGATTGTTCAAATAAATGATTTACAATATGTTTAGAAACATCAACAAAAGTTGATTCATCATTAAAAATTTCGTTAGAATAATTATTTAATTCGTTTAATTCTATGTTTGCATGGTGATTAAAACGAAAACTTTCAGCAACATTTACAAAGGGTTTTAACAAAAAAGGTTTCATTAACTCATAACTTTCTTCGTCGAAAGTAACAACGTCTTCAGAAAAAATATTGGTTGCACTATTAAATTTATTTCCAACTTTATGAATTATAAATTTAGTAATTGAGGCTCTAGTACGTTTTATCATTTTTTACATTTTATTAAAAAAGCAAATGTAAAATTTTAATAACACATTTTAAAAATTATAAATTTAATTTTAATTGTTCGGGAAGTAATCGAAATGTTTTTCTATGATATGGAGTAACTCCAGATTCTCTAATGGCGTTTCTATGCTGTTTTGTAGGGTATCCTTTATTTTTTTTCCAATAATATGCTGGAAATTCTAAATCTATTTTTTGCATAAACTCATCTCTATATGTTTTTGCCAACACAGAGGCTGCTGCAATACTCATATATTTTGAATCTCCTTTTACAATAGTTTTGTAAGGAATAGTTTTATAAGGTTTAAATTTATTTCCATCAACAATTATATGCTCTGGAGTAACAGAGAGTTTTTCTATAGCTTTATGCATTGCTAAAATTGATGCTTGTAAAATATTTATTTCATCTATTTTAAGCTCATTTATATACGAAACTCCATAAGCAATTGCGTTTTCTTCAATAAAAGGACGTAATAATTCGCGCTGTTTTTCGGTTAATTGCTTAGAATCGTTTAACAAAGGATGCTCAAAATCTTCAGGTAAAATTACAGCCGCCGCTACAACTGGTCCCGCTAAACAGCCTCTTCCAGCTTCATCTGTCCCTGCTTCTATAGAATTTTTTAAATACTTTTTTTTAAGTCCCATTGCACAAAAATAACATTCCAAAATTAATAAAAGTTATCATTACAATTTACTGTTATTATTTTCGTTCAAATAATTACCTTTGCAGCTTTATATATTTTATGAAAAAAGTATTAGTAGTATTATTTTTAGGGTTTTATTTTTTAAATGTTTCGGCACAAGTAATTTTGCCCGACAATAACAATGGCTTATATCAAACTGATAGCACCTCATTTAATGGACAAACAGACATTAAACTTAGTGGCAAAACTAAATACACAGATTTTAGACTATTTTCTATAGCAAATGACACAGCCATTATAGATACAACATTAACGTTGCAAAAAGATTTTAAATTTAATTATCTTAGAAAAGATAATTTTGAATTACTCCCTTTTCATAACCAAGGACAAACTTTTAACAAATTAGGATATAATTTTGAACAAAACTCTTTATTTCCTGCAATGGGAATGGAAGCTAAACAATATCACTATTATTCTATAGAAGATATAAAATATTATAAAGTTCCAACACCAACTTCCGAGTTTATGTATAGAACTGGATTAGAACAAGGACAAGTTTTAGATGCTCTTTTAACAATGAATACTTCGCCTAGATTCAATTTTTCTTTAGCATACAAAGGATTACGTTCTTTAGGAAATTATAGACAATCGTTATCTAGTCATGGTAATTTTAGAGGAACTTTTAATTACCATTCTGAAGATAAAACCTATTATTTAAAAGGACATTTTTACTCTTTTGATTTTCTGAATGAAGAAAATGGTGGCTTAATACAAGAATCTATCGATTATTTTGAAGCTAACGACCCTAATTACACTGACCGTGGACGTTTAGAGGTTAATTTTACTGATGGAGAAAGTATGTACGAAGGAAAAAGATATTATATAAACCAGAGCCTAACTCTTTTTTCTAAAAAAAATCAGCTTACTAAAAAACACCTGAAAAGTGAGTTGCTGATAGCCCAAAAAAAAGCAGATTCTATAAAGAAAATACAAGCTATTAAAATTGCAGATTCTTTACACAGAGATTCTTTAAACCTTTTATTAGCTACAAAAGAACTTACAGCTATTGATTTTAGCGCTAAAGATTCACTTCCTATTATTTCTAAAGATACTCTTACAGAATTAAACAGTAATAACGTTGCTTTAGATTCAATTATTAAACCTAAAGATTCTATACTAGTTAAAACTCCTGAAACAATTATAGCTCTACAAGATACTTTAAAACCCACTTCTAAAAAAGAGCTTACAGCAACTAATTTAAAGCCTATAGACTCTATTAATAAAAAAGATAAAATTTTTGAATTAGAGCAAAAAAAGGCACTTGCACTTAACAAAACAAAACCCGATTCTGTTAAAGATTCAACGGAAGTTAAGATTAGTAAATTAGATTCTATAAAAAATATTAAAGATAATTTAGTGATAAAATTAGGACATACTTTTATGTATGAAACTAAACATTACAGATTTAGCAAAACAAGTTCTGGTAGTTATTTTGGAGATTCTTTTGAGTCTTCTATTAGCGATCACACCTCTTATCAAAATATGGAAAACCAACTCTATTTCGAGTTATACACACCATATACAGGAACTTTAAGAGCAAAAGCGAATCATTATAAATACAATTACCACTACAATAGTATCTTATACCTAGACACACTTACTATTTCAGATAAATTAAAAGGAAATGTTTTTTCAGCTGGAGCTGATTGGAATGCTACTATTGGTAATTTAAACATAAATGCAGACGCTACTTCAATTATTTCTGGAGACTTAACAGGAAACTCTTTAAAAGCCTCTGTAAATTATAAAAAAGACAGTACTTTTAGCATAAAAGGATATGCCGAAGTAGCTTCAAAATCACCTAGCTTTAATAAAATATTATTTCAAAGTGCTTATAAAGATTACAACTGGAGTAATGATTTTAAAAATGAAGAAATAAAAAATGTTGGTTTTGAATTTAAATTAAATAAATGGGGAAGCGTAAATGCATCATATAACTTAGTAGATAACTTCACCTATTTTGATACAATTTCTAGTCCTACTCAAGCTAAAGAAACTTTAAATTACGTTAAAGTAAAAGCAAATCAATATTTTACATATAGAAATTTTACAATAGACAATACAGTTATGTATCAGAATGTATTAGAAGGTGAATCTTTCTTTCGTGTACCTCAAATTGTAACTAGAAACACTTTATATTATTCCAATTATGTTTTTAAAGGAAAACCTCTTTATTTACAAACTGGAGTTACTTTTAAATATTTTACAGCTTTCAATTTAAATGCTTTCGACCCGCTTTTAAATGAATTTGTTTTACAAGACGACATAGAAATTGGTAATTATCCAATCTTCGATTTCTTTTTAAATATGCAAGTACGTAGAACTCGTATATTTTTCAAAGTTGAAAATTTTGGAGCTAGTTTTACTGGTAGAAATTACTATAGCGCACCAAATTATCCTTATAGAGATTTAACAATACGCTTTGGTTTGGTTTGGAATTTCTTTATCTAAAAATCAATTCTAGTTTTAGATAGTTTAGAGCATAAAATAAATTTAATTATTTTTCACCTAATTGCTTTATTTTAATATTTAAAGCTGCAAAAAGCAATGTAATAAATGGGCTTAACCAATTAAATATTGCATACACAAAATAATCTGCTACACCAACACCTAAAACGGTAGATTGATAAGCTCCACAAGTATTCCAAGGAATTAAAACAGAAGTAACAGTACCAGAATCTTCTAAACTTCTACTTAAATTTTCTGGAGCTAACCCCTTATCTTCATAAGCTTGTTTAAACATTTTACCAGGAATTACAATTGCCAAGTATTGATCTGAAGCAATTGCATTTAAGCCTAAACAACTTAAAACCGTACTTGCAAACAAGCCAAATACAGAAGAAGCCACTTTTAATAAAGCATCGGTAATTCTTGTTAAAGCACCAATTGCATCCATAATTCCTCCAAAAACCATAGCGCAAATAATAAGGTATATAGTCCAAAGCATTCCTTGCATACCTCCTGCGCTAAAAAGTTCGTTTAATTTTTCGTTAGCTGTTACTATTTCAGTATCAATAAATATTGCATTAATAATTGAATTAAAATTAGAGTCGGACAAATTACTCAATACTTCAGATTGAAAAATAAATGCAAAAACAGCTGCTAACAACACCCCTATTCCAAGTGCTATTAATGGTTTTGTTTTGGTAACAATTAAAATAATTACAACAGCAGGAACAATAAACAAATAAGGTGAAATATTAAATGTATTTTTAATAGTGTTTAACAAACCACTTACATCAGCATTTCCAGAAGTATCAATATTAAAACTTAAAATACTAAACACAATTAGCGTAATTATAATTGTTGGTACTGTAGTAATTGTCATATACCGTATATGCGTAAACAAATCTGTTCCAGCCATAGCAGGAGCTAAATTTGTTGTATCGCTTAAAGGTGACATTTTATCTCCAAAATAGGCTCCTGAAATTACTGCACCCGCTATCATACCCGTTGGAATACCCAAAGCACTTCCAATACCTACCAAGGCAATACCTACAGTTGCAGAGGTTGTCCATGAACTTCCTGTAGCTATAGAAATTAAAGCTGCAATAACAACTGAAGCTGGTAAAAATATCGACGGACTTAAAACCTGAAGTCCATAATAAACCATTGCAGGTATAATACCACTTACAAGCCAAGTTCCTGCCAAAGCACCAACTAAAAATAATATCATTATAGGTATAAAAACACTTTTTATATTATCTATAATTTCAACAAGCATTGCTTTAAAATTCACTTTATTTAAAAAGCCAACAACAGCTGCAACCAAACCTCCTAATAATAATATAAACTGATTGGAATAATCTCCCAGTAAAACTCCATCTGCGTAAAAAATATTATACGCTAACATTGCCATTAAAGCAACTACTGGTATAAGTGCTTCAAAAAAATTAAGTTCTAAATTATTTATAATGTCTTTATCTTCAGAGGTAGGTGTATTGTTATTTTCTTGCATGTACTATTTTTGGAATTGTAATAATACGCATAATTGAAATTTTACACAAGTTTAAAGCCCCATTCGATTTAACAAATGAGGCTTTATAAAAATAAAAAGAATAAAACTTTATAAAACACCTACCTTTTTCATACACATGCGCATGGCTCTGTAAGTACGTTCAATATCATTATCTAATCCAATAGAAAAACGAACAATTCCATCAGAAAGTCCCATTTTTTCTTGTTCCTCTTCTGGTATTTCAGAAGAAGTACTTGTTCCTGAAGCACTAAACAATGTTTTGTAAAAACCAAGACTAACTGCTAAATACCCTAAATTTTCATGTTGCATCAACTCCATTAATTCATTGGCTTTAACTAAACTACCTACATCAATTGTTAAAATTCCTCCAAAACCGTATTCCTTATTATGTATTGTTTTAAACAATTGATGGTCTGGATGAGATTTAAGACCTGGATATACTACTTTTAAACCATCTTCTTCAAAATGTTCTGCCAAATACAACGCATTTTCGCTGTGTTTTTTCATTCTAATATGAAGTGTTCTTAAATTTTTTAAAATACTAGCAGCTCGTAAACTATCCATTACTGGACCTAACAACATTGCAGCTCCATCATGTACACAACGTAAACTATCTATAAATTTCTGACTTCCACACACTACGCCACCAACAGTATCATTTGTACCATTTATAAATTTTGTTAAACTATGAATTGTAATATCTGCACCTAGTTTTTGAGGTGAAATTACCAATGGAGAAAATGTATTATCTACCACCAATAAAATATTATGTTTTTTAGCAATTTTAGATAATTCGGTAATATTAGCAACCTCTAGTAACGGGTTACTTATTGCTTCACAATAAATCATTTTTGTTTTAGAAGTTATTGCATTTTCAATAGCTTCTAAAGATGTAATATCTACAAAAGTGCTTGAAATATTAAATTTTGGAGCAAAGTTTTTTAGAAAAGCATAGCTACCTCCATAAATAGTTCTACTAGAAACAATATGATCTCCAGCATTACAAACTTGTAAAAAAACAGATGTTATTGCTCCCATACCAGAAGCAGCTACATTTGCTGTTTCGGTAAATTCCATAGCAGCCAAAGCTTCACTTAAAAATAAATTACTTGGACTTGTGTGGCGCGAATATAAATAACAACCTTCTGCATGACCCTCAAAAGTATCAAGCATAGTTTTAGCATGTAAAAAAGTGTAGGTTGCTGAATCTGAAATTGAAGGATTTACGCCTCCAAATTCTCCAAAGTATTGTAAATCTTGAATATTATTTGCTGGTTTGTTACTCATGTTTAATTACAGTTTAATTATTATAATACTTAAAAATACCACATTTAAACTATATTTTCTGAATAATTTTACATAACCACTATTATATTCTGAAATAACAAAAAAATAAAGAATTATTTACTTTTTAAATTAATACTTTTTATTAATTTTAGTAAAAATTACTCCTTATGAATAAAATTGACAAGATTGATCGTCAGATTTTAAAACTTTTACAACAAAACTCAAAAATAAACATAAAAGAAATTGCTCTAAAAATTGGTTTAACCTCTACTCCAACATACGATAGAATTAAACGTTTAGAAAAATCTGGAATTATTACGCATTATAAAGCAGAAATTAATAGAGAAAAAGTAGGCTTAGACTTGGTAGTTTTTTGTCAAGTTACACTTCAAGTACATTCCAAAAAATTAATTACACAATTTGAAAACGCAATTGAAAAAATGCCTGAAGTTATTGGCTGTTTTCATATTGCTGGTAATTTCGATTATTTATTGAAAATAACAGTTTCAGATATTAAATCGTATCAGTTTTTTTTAAAAAACAAATTATCTGTATTAGAATCCGTTTCAAATGTACAAAGCAATTTTGTAATGAGTATGGTTAAAGAAAATACCATTTACGAATTGACATAAAAAAACTGCTTAAAAAGTGAAAAATTTGTCAACCTGAACTTATTTCATAATGACTAATTTTAAAACTTTTTAAACAGCTTCTATTCTATAATTTTTAGAACAAACTTATTTATTAGCTACAATTGTAACTTGTAAATCAAATTCATCATTTATAAACTTGTCTTTTAAGTCGTTAAAAAACGATTTTGATTTAAATTTTACATTAAAATCTGCTCTATTTATTGAAAATACAGCACTTTTTAAAGTTACAGAATTAGCTGTTTTTGAAACTTCACCAGAGAAAGAAATTTCTTTAGTAATTCCTTTAATTGTAATATTTCCTTTAATTATTGCAGCTCCATTTTCATCCATTTCAACTTCACTTATAGCAAACTTTGCTGTTGGAAAAGTTTCAACTTCAAAAAAGTCTTTAGATTTTAAGTGTCCTTCTAATTTTGCACTTCCATCTGCATCTTTAATTGAAGTCATATTAGCAGTTAAGGTGCCTCCTGCAATATACTTACCTTGCATTGATAAAAATCCTGATTCTAATGCTATGGTTCCATTATGTGAACCTGTAGGCTTATATCCTTTCCAGGTTATAGTTGAACTTTCAGCGGCTACTTCATATTTTTCTTGTGCCGAAACTGCCGTAAACGACATTACTATAAATGCAATTGATACTAATATTCGAATTTTTTTCATTTTTGTTTTTTTTAGTTAATAACATCTAAGTAGTGCCTTTTAAAAGCAAATCCTTACAAAAAAAGAGTAGGTAATAAAAAATTTAAATACTTATTTATTTTGATGCGTTTACTTCAAAAGAAATTTCAAACTCATCATTTATAAATTTATCTTTTAAATTATCGAAGAATTTTTGAGATTTATATTCAATCCCGTAATCTGTTCTATCAATTTTAAAAGTTTCTCCAGAAAGTTTTATACCAGTAGATGAAGTTGTTAATACTACAGGGAACTGAATACTTTTAGTAACACCTTTAACAGTTAAATCTCCTGTAATTAAATTACCATCTACACCTGTAATTTTAAATGTAGCTGTTGGATTATTTGCTACGTCAAAAAAATCTTTGCTTTCTAAATGACTTTTTAATTTTCCGTTACCATCATCTTCTGCTGGTATATCTAGAACCGTAATGGCAGTCATATCAAATACAAAATCCCCTCCAAATAATGCTCCTTCTTTAACCTCTAAAGAACCACTTTTAATTGCAACAGTACCATTATGCATTCCCGTTGGTTTAAAACCTTTCCAATTTAATAGCGATGTTTCTGAATTTACAGTATAATTTGCATCAGCTACTTGCTCAGTAGCTGTTTTAGTAGCTGTTTCTGTTTTTTCTTCTTTTGCTTTCTCTTTACAAGAAATAAAAAGTATTGATAATACTAAGATTGATACAATGTGTTTTTTCATTTTTTAGTAATTTTAAGTTTAGTACAATTATACAAAATAATATATATATACTTCTATAACGTTTAATTTATAGTTTATTAAGTACTATTTTTTCTAAATTTTTAGCTACTATTATTTTATAAAGCTCCCTAATTTCTTGATAATTATGAACTGGCACTATACCTTCTTTAACATCTATTAATGACTTTACTACAATCTTATTACCAACTTGTTTAGTTGTATAAATAAACTTCACAATTTCATCATTCAATACAATTGCTATATCTTCTGGCAGAGACTCAACACTATAACCTTCTGGAATTTCAATTCCTGTTGTTATTCTTTTTTCCCAAGGAGTTCCAAAATCTATTGGATATTCTCTTTTTTCTAATTTAAATGGGTTTTCTTTTTCCGATAAAAATAACATAGGTGTTAAATACATATTGTTCCCAATTACTTCTACACCATCTTCTTTTTCAAATTGATAAATTTCATTAATTGGTTTTGAAATTTCAGTTAAATTTGAAACTCGATAGTTTAATATTTCAATATCATCATTATACTGTTCAATATCACTTATCAATGCTTCTTTTTCTAGACCTACATTTTCATTTCTATAATTAATTGCTGACAAATTCTCATATCTAACCATTGTTATACCTTCAATTACAGCTTCATCAGTAATTTTATAATTTAAATTAAACTCTTTGATAGAAGGTATTGAAGTTGCTAAATTTATAAAATCAACGGTTTTATCGTCTCTAATAATTGTACCTTGCCAATTTAACACTCTTAAAGGCAATACATTTACTAAACTATATTTTTCTGATGCATCAGCTAAAAATTTACCATTCTCGGTTTCTGCCAATGCAATAACGTAATTAAAACCTCTATTTGTTGGTGATATTGGAACACCATGTTTTCTAGTACTTACTAAAACTGGGTTTGCATTAACACCTAATTCTCTTAGAACTACAACTAGAGTTAAATTAATATCTCCTATATTTCCACTACCTTCAGAGTATGCTTTTTTTAAACCCTTTTCTGCATATTGGCTATAATTCCCATTCCACTTTATCTTACTTTTTACAAATTCTAATGCGCCTAAAATTTTGGCTTGATCTGTTTTTAATATAGCTTTTAATTTATCTATATCTTCTTTTAAGTGTTTAGATTTTTTTAATTCACCTCCAAAAGATGAACTTTTTAGTATTGTCTTAGCTATTTCATCCCAACTTGTTGCATAATTTTCAAACATTCCATATTCTGGTGCAGATAGAGAGGCTACTTCCAATTGCAAAGCAGATGCATAATTACTCATATTATTTACATAAGGTTCGGCTTTTAATGCTGGAATATTTTCTTCAAGTACTTCAACTACCTTATCGTTAGTTTTTAATTCACTATTATAATCTGAATATTGATTTACTTTAAATGGATAATATCCTTTTTGGCGTTTGTTGAAATAAAACCACTCAAGCAGATTAATTTTAGCTTCAAATTTTTTAATTGGAATTTCTTCTTGTAAAACAATATCATCAATAATTGAAATATAAGGTGAAAATATTCTATAAGACCACTCTAATACAGAACCTTCTTTTACATTTGGCATAGTGAATTTCTGAACCTTTAATGATTCATTTTGTTTTTCATAAAAAATAGCTTTTTTATCTAATTTCATTTCTTGAACTTTTCCATCTACTAAGTTATAAGTAACTGCCTTTATATTAGATGCTTTTTCACTATTAGATTTAGTGTCTCCATATAAATTAATAGACACTGTGGACCAATCAAACCCTTCTTTATTATATATTTTCATTCTTACTTGTACCTCTGTAACAAGCACAATACCAGCAGCATTTAAAGTTGTATACGTTAATCTTTTTTTATATAAATAAGCCGCATTAGCTGTTGAATCTAATGGGTACGCCTGCTCTTGTAATTCTTCTTTTGAAACTTTTCCAAATTTATAATTTTGACTATAACTAATTTGAAAAAATACAATTCCAACTATAATAATTAATACTAACTTTTTCATATTTATTTTTTTAATAAAACTATTTTTGATTTATCGTTTTTTGCTATTTTTTTTAAAAAATCACGAAAATTATCATAAAAATCTTTCGGATAATTCCCACTTTTTATAAGAATCTCTCGCTTATATTTTAAAATTTTATCTGAAACTTTTTCAATAGTTAATTTATACATTCCAAATTCACTATCAATCTCTACGCTTTCAGCTATTGCTTCAATCTTATAATCATCAGGAAGCTCAACTTCAACTTCATCAACATCATAAAACCCTCTACTTAAAACTATTGGTAGTTTACGATTTCTAATACGTTTAGGCACACCCTCAAACACATTAAATGCATTTATTGGAACAATCATTCGCTCACCGCTAATCAATCCATAATTAATAGCTGAAAATCTTATTGATTCTTCAAACCTTCCTTCTTCTTTATTATTTTTAATAGCAATAGAATCAATTGTAATATTGTTTATATTACTCCAAAACTCTTTATATAATTCATCTAGCTCTTTACTTGTAGCTCCTTCGTAATATATATGATTGTCGAATTGAATTCCTGAGCAAACCATATTAACAATTGCTTTAATGGCTCCATTATTATTTAAAATATACTTTCCAATAATTTTTTGATGATTTTCTTTATCATCATATATTTTTGTACGTTTAATTTCTCCTCCTTCTGGCGAAATAACAAGCGCATTTCTATCGTCTGTAAAGTCTCCTCCTTCAGCAAAAGGAGTTTTTTGACTTGTACACTCTAACCATAAATCTCCGGTATTAGTTGGTATATTTAAAACTGCGTGATTTCCTTGATGTGACAAAAATTCATTATCAATATCTCTCTTTGTCCTATCTCCATAAATTAATGTATAATTTGATGCAACACCAGCTGCATCTAACAATGTTTTAGTATAGTTTGTTAACGCTTTACAATCTCCATAACTTAATTTATCAACCTCACTAGCCAACATTGGTTTAAAACCCCCAATACCAACTTGAATACTTATATACCTAACTTTATCTTGCACATAATTGTAAACAATCTTGGCCTTTTCAATTGGATTTTCAGTTACACTTGTTAAGTTTTGTATTTCTTTTTTTGTAGATTCTGGCAAATCAAATGTACTTTTTAGCAAATTATTATAATACCATTTACCAAATTCGCTCCAATTATTTGCCTCACCATCAACACCTTCCAAATTAAATTTATTTACTCCAAATTTAACATTAGGCACCAATTCTCTTATTGAAGGTGAATAAGGTTCTGAATCTTCTGCTGGCACATTTTGTATGAAATATTTTAAAATCTCTGATCCCTCTGTTTTTTTTATTTGATAATCCATAAAATTATTTTCAGACTTACGAAGAACTATATCTGAGGGACATTTTATAGTATAACTAGATTTTTGAACACTTTGCCTGTAAGAATCTACTGGAAACCAAGGTGGAATAAATGCTGTATTAGATGTTTTTACCTCATAAGTATAATGAATTGTATAAGGGTAACCTATCGGAGTATAATTATAATACAACGCTCTATTATCCGAATACAACGCTCCTCCAGAAGCACTAAAATCTTTAAAATCACTTTTTTTTATTTTCTTTATTTCTTTACCACTTGCATTGTAAACATAAGCTTTTACATTTTTTATATTTGTACCTTTATTGTAATAAATTGTAATATCAGCAAATTCATCAGCTAATTTATTATAAATCGTAATTGCTGCATCAACACTATAAATCATTTGACGTTGAGATTGAATATCCAACGAAAAATTTTCAAATCTAATTACAGAATTAGCATCTTTCTTAAGGCTATCTGGTATTTTCGAAATATTAAAATTAAGGTCTTGTGAGAAGGAAAATAAGGTAAAAAAAAGCAAAAAATAGAATGGGGCACTTCTTAATTTTTTCATAGAAATTAATTTTATATAAAAAAACAAAAAATTCTATGGAAAAACCTTGATAATTATCAACCTTAATTAATTTAAGTATAAATCTACTCCTTTTGTTTAGTGTCTATTATAATAGTTACAGGTCCATCATTTACTAAAGCAACTTTCATATCTGCCCCAAATTCACCTGTTCCAACTTTTTTCCCTAATTCTATTTCAAATTGATTTACAAACTGGTTGTATAACGGAATTGCAATTACAGGTTTTGCTGCTTTTAAATAAGAAGGTCTGTTCCCTTTTTTGGTACTTGCTTGTAGCGTAAATTGACTTACAACAATTGCTTCTCCATTTATATCTTTTAATGAAGTATTCATAACACCATTTTCATCATTAAAAATTCTGAGGTTTACAATTTTTTTTACTAGCCAATCTATATCTTCTTTTGTATCCTCCGCAACAATTCCAACTAAAACAACTAACCCACTTTTAATTTCACTTAGTACATTTGCATCAACTGTAACTGAGGCTTCTAAAACTCTTTGTATTACTACTTTCATATTTTGGTTATTAATAAATCTAACTATAAATATCTGTTCTGTAATGTTCTTCGTCTCCTTCTACTATTTGTAAATAACTTGCATAACGTGAATAGGCAATATCACCATCTTCAACAGCTTTTTTTATAGCACATTTAGGCTCGTTTATATGCATACAATTATTAAACTTACATTCCGATTTTAGTTTAAAAAACTCTGGAAAATAATCTGTTATTTGATGTGGCTCAAAATCTACCACTCCAAAACCTTTAATTCCAGGTGTATCAATAATAAATCCTCCAAAACTTAAATGAAACATTTCTGCAAATGTGGTAGTATGCATTCCTTGTTTATGTAGTTTAGAAACTTCCTTTGTTTTTAAGTTTAATGTAGGTTCAATAGTATTAATTAAAGTAGATTTTCCAACGCCTGAATGCCCAGAAAACATTGTAGTTTTATCTTTCATTAACTCTTTTACTTCATCTACACCAACTTTCTTTGTTGCAGAAATAGCAATGCATTTGTAGCCTATATCTGTATAAATTGCATCTAAAACTGCAAGTTTCTCCAACTCTTCGTCAGTATACATGTCTAATTTATTAAATAAAATTACTGTTGTAATATTATAAGCTTCAGCAGTAGCTAAAAATCGATCTATAAAACCCGTAAACGTTGGTGGATTATCTATGGTTACTAATAAAAAGGCAATGTCTATATTAGCAGCTATAATATGTGTTTGCTTTGAAAGATTAACAGATTTACGGATAATATAATTTTTTCTATCAATTATATTATTTATTACCCCTGTATCTTTCCCTTCTTCAAATTCAAATGTAACATAATCTCCAACTGCAACTGGATTTGTACTTTTAATTCCTTTTATCCTAAATTTACCTTTTAACCTACAATCAATAGTACCTCCATTTTCATCAAATACAGTATACCAACTTCCAGTCGATTTTGTTACAACTCCTTTCATCTATTTCTACTTATTGTTTTAAAGTTCTAAAGAAACATCAAACTAATTATAATTTAAAATATATATTACTATTTACAAATATAATATAGTTTAAAAGTAATAGCCTAAATAAAAAATTTAAATTTAATTACTGTTTTCTTTCTCTAAAAAGTTAAATTATTTTTATACATTTAAATTAGTTTATATTAAACTTAAATGATTTAAAAGAATATAAATATGGGTAAAAATAAACTTACTAGAAAAAAGTCGAACCCACAAAATCTTATTTTTACAGGTAATAAATATTCCAACGATTTTAAAATGCAGCTATTTAGTTACAATCAAAATGAATTGATTGAAAATAGCGACTTTATTGAAACAGACTTTAATGGATTTACAGATACAACCAAAAAATACTGGTTGAACACACACGCAATTCACGATGTAAAACAAATAAATAGCATTTGTAAAAAAACAGGAATTCACGATTTAGTTATTCAAGATATTTTAGATGTAAATCAACGACCTAAATTTCAACAATATGAAGATTATTTATTTTTTACAGTAAAATCGCTACTACCAGATGATGATCTTAAAATTAAAGTAGAACAATTAAGTTTTATTTTAGGAAAAAATTTTTTAATTTCTTTTCAAGAAAAAAAAGCAGACCATTTTGAACATATTAGACATAGGTTAAGAGAAAACATAGGGATTTCGCGCGAAAGAACCTCAGATTTTTTACTATTTCTTTTACTTGAATCTATTTTAGACAACTATTTTAAAACCATAGATTCTATAGAGGAAAAAATTGAAAATATTGCACTAATAGATATTAATGAAGATCCTTCACCTGAAATTTTAAACACCATAGAGTTTTACAAAAGACAATTACATATAATTAAAAAAACAATTATTCCAATACGAGATTTTTCAATTAAAATTGAACGAGAACCTTTTAGCCTTATCCAAGAAAAACATATTAAATATTTTTTTGAAATTAAAGATATATGCTTAACACTTTTAGACAATTGCGATAAAATTGAAACCCGATTAGAAAGTAACATTAATTTATTTTTTTCGATACAAGGACATAGAATGAATCAAGTTATGAAAACACTAACGGTTGTATCCACTATTTTTATACCGCTTACTTTTTTAGCAGGAATTTACGGTATGAATTTTACTAATATTCCAGAATTAACTTGGAAGTGGGGATATGCAGCTTTTTGGGTGTTAATTTTAATTATTTTTTGCTTAATGCTTCTTTATTTTAAACGAAAAAAATGGTTTTAAACACCTCCAAAATCTACTAATACAACTACGTTTAATTAACTATGTAAAAATTAAAAGCAAACGACTACATAGTTGATTTTAAAGCATTAACCATTTACAATAAAAAAATACTACTTTTACAAAAACGTTAGATCTAAACAAAAAAATAGTTAATAATAATCCATAAAACTTTAAAGCATGAAAAACATAATATACCTCTTAATTTCATTTTTTTTTGCTGTTGGATGTAGCTCCATAACAAAAACAACTAATAAAGACCATCAACTACCTGAAGAAGCTGTTAGAATTGCAAACGATGATCTAGAATACGAAATAATTATTATAGATCCAGGGTTTAAAACTTATTTACTAAGCATAGCTAAACCGGCTAACTTTTATTCGCAATCTTACTACGAAACAAAAAATCAATTTTACGTAATTGAATGGAATATTAGAGCCAATAACCCATCACGTTATAACTCTAATATATATGAAAACACAATTAATTACGATTTCAACATTGATTATGGATTAGACGTTAATTATAAATTATTCAACTATTTTAAGTTTGTTGAATATAAATACAAACAACAATTCTAAATTATTTTATTGGTTTTAATGTAAATTTCAATACAAAATACCCTATCAATCCAGATATTAAAGAACCAATAATAATTCCCATTTTTGCTGCAGTAACTACACCTTCATCTACGTAGGCTAAGTTTGCAATAAATAGCGACATCGTAAATCCAAGACCTCCCAATACACTTATACCAAATATATGTTTAAAATTAACATTCTCAGGTAAATCTGCAATTTTTAACTTTACACTAATAAAACTCATTAATAAGATACCAATAGTATTACCAAACACCAATGCTAAAGCAATATTAGAAACAACATGTGCTGCATCTTCAATACCATTAAAACTTATTACAACTCCTGCATTAGCCAATGCAAAAATAGGCATAATTAAATATGACACCCAACCATGCAAAGTATGTTCTAAATGTTGCAAAGGAGAATGTACTTTTTTAGAACAGTTTTCAATAGAGTCAATTGCATGTATCTGATCATAAGAAAGCAACTTACTTTCTTCCTCTGTTTTTTCTTTAAATATTGATAATTGTTGTTTTACTGTATTTAAAAATTGAGAAACATTAACTTTTCTATTAATTGGAATTGTAAATGCCATTAAAACTCCTGCAATAGTAGGGTGAATTCCAGACTTTAAAAACAAAATCCAAACCACACATCCTATTAAAAAATAAAAGTATTTAGAATATACCTCTTTATAACTTAAATAGGATAAACCAGCAAATAATAACATTGCATAACCAATTAAATCCCATTGAATATCTGCACTATAAAAAACGGCAATTACCAATACTGCCCCAATATCATCTACAATTGCAAATGCTGTTAAAAATATTTTTAAACCAATTGGAACTCTTTTACCTAACAACTTTAATATTCCTAAAGTAAAAGCAATATCTGTAGCCATTGGAACTCCCCAACCTTCAATTCCTATTTTACCTTGATTTAAGAAAACAAAAATTAATATAGGAAATGCCATTCCTCCAAAAGCAGCAAAAACAGGTAGTGCAGCTTTTCTTATTGTTGTAAGTTCTCCTGCTAAAATTTCACGTTTAACCTCTAAACCAATTACAAAAAAGAAAACTGCCATTAATCCATCATTAATCCATAATATTAATGATTTTGATAAATGAAAATCTGTATTTGCGAAGCCGATGGTAAACTTTTTAAACCATATTTCTTCGTATATATATCCAAAAGATGAATTTGCCCAAATTATTGCAAAAATTGAGGCTAAAAAAAGGATGATACTTGAAGCTGTTTCTAATTTAATAAATCTTTTTAACTGTGCGCTTAGGTACTTCATTTAAATCTGTTTTATTCGATGGAAATATACAATTTTTTTAAAAAAAATGGCTAAATTTAAAATGCAGAATTCATAAAAAAATGCTAAAATTTTAATAAAAACAGTAATTCAACCAAAGATTTAATCATTTATTACACCGTAAAATAGTAGTCAATAAAAATTTTAAAGCCAGATAATCAATTTTAAAGCGTTTAAAGCATTTTCTACTCGTAAATCAACAATTGGTTAACTATATTTAGTTCACCTGTGTAATAACCCTTTTTTCAACTTAAAACCTAAAATATAAACTTCTTGAGCGCGCTTCTTATAGACTAAACTATAAGTTATAATCTATAATTCATATTTTGCCTAATTTTTATAAAAAAAAGGCACTCAAATTGAGTGCCTTTTTATATTTAAAAAATGTCCCGTCCTGAAATAGCGATACACTAAAACACAAGTGTAATGAAAACATCAGACAAATCAGGTGCAGCAAAGCGAACTCAAAAAGATTACTCGCTTTCTTTTAAACTTCAATTAGTTGAAGAAGTAGAACAAGGATTTTTAACAAAAACCCAAGCCAAGCGTAAATATGGTATTCAGGGAGACGCTACAGTAACCAAATGGTTGCAAAAATATGGTAACTTTGATTGGGAAAACCAAGTTCCAAAAACGATGTCAAAAACTCCAGAACAAAAAATACTTGAGCTTGAAGCTAAAATAAAGCTCCTTGAAAAACAGAAAGCTAGAGCTGAACATCTAGCAGAACGTGCTGATAAAAAGGTTATTATTTTCGATATGCTTGTTGATATGGCAGAAAAGGAATATGATATTCAAATAAGAAAAAATTACACACCCGACTTATCAACATCTTCAAAGAAGAATATAAAGAAACTTTAGTTTCTACCTGTGATTTGCTCGGGGTAAACAGACAGGTTTACTATAGATCCATAAAATCAAGACTTCATAAACAAACTGTAGCACAAAAAGTTATCGTTTTGGTTCGTGATATTCGGATGCTAATGCCAAGATTGGGTGGTAAGAAATTATACTTTCTGTTAAAGGATAAATTATCACTATTAAAAGTAGGAAGAGATAAATTGTTTAGAATACTAAAAGCTAACCATATGTTAATAATACCTAAAAGAAGCTACCACATAACTACAGACTCTCATCATAGATTTAGAAAGCACAGAAACCTTGTCAGCTCAATGGATATAGAAGGGCCTGAATCAGTTTGGGTGAGTGATATTACATATATCGGAACGAGAACCAACCCTTCGTATCTGGCATTAATCACAGATGCTTATTCTAAAAAGATTGTAGGATATGATGTGTCAAAATCTTTATCAATGGATGGTTCATTGAGGGCATTGGAAATGGCTATAAATAATAGAAAATACAAAGAAAGTCCATTAATACATCACTCTGATAGAGGGTTGCAATATTGCTCGAATGAATATCAAAGACTATTAGAAAACAATGAGATTAAGCCTAGTATGACTGAAAAATATGATCCATATGAAAATGCAGTTGCAGAGCGAATAAATGGAATTTTAAAACAGGAATTTAGTGTAGCACAGAAGATTCAAGATTTTAAAGTAAAGGAGAAACTGGTCAAAAATGCAATAGAAATATACAACAATATAAGACCTCATTTATCTAACGAAATGCTAACACCAATACAAATGCACGCACAAAAAAAAATTAAACCAAAACAATACAAATCAAAAAAGCTGAACAATGATGTCATTATTCAGCTTTAATTTTTAACTTTTACCCTTTAATAATCTGTATCGGTTATTTAGGACTAGACAAAAAAATTTAATATTTTCTACAAAACTTCCCCTCCTGTTTTTTCAGTTGTAATAATTACCTCTGCACCTTCTATAGCCTTTAATTTAGCGGCTACTTCTTCTTCAGTTCCAGTAAACACCTCTTCAGCTACTACAGTTTTACCATTTTGCAATGTACTTGTAGTTATAGTTGCACTAGTAGTTTTATCATCATTTACAGTTAATTCAATTTTCACATCTTTTGAAATTTCTAATTCAGCTACAACTTCAGTTGATACGTTTTCTTTGGCATATGCTGTAACATCATCACTGTCTATTGCAATACTTGGCGCGATTACCAATGCTACAACCGACATTAATTTTAATAAAATATTTAAAGAAGGCCCTGAAGTATCTTTAAACGGATCACCTACAGTATCACCAACAACTGCTGCTTTATGCGCATCAGTTCCTTTTTTACCTTGCTCTTCAATCATTTTTTTAGCATTATCCCAAGCTCCACCTGCATTTGATTGAAAAATAGCCATTAAAACTCCAGATGTTGTAACACCCGCTAAAAGTCCTCCTAGCATTTCAGCACCTCCAACAAATCCAACTAACACTGGAACTGCTAATGCTAATAAACCTGGTAATACCATTTCTCGAATAGAAGCTTCTGTAGAAATCTCAACACATTTATCATATTCTGCATACCCATCTGCTTCATCAAATATTTTTCTATCTTCAACAGAAGCTTTTGACATATCAGCATCATATTTACGCATAATTTTTAACGCCGCTTTTAATTGAGGAATATCTTTAAATTGACGACGTACCTCTTCAATCATTGACATTGCAGCTCGTCCAACAGCTTTCATAGACAAGGCAGAAAATACGAATGGTAACATTCCTCCAATTAATAATCCGGCCATAATATCTGGGCGAGAAACATCGATTGACGTTATTTTTGCTGTTTTCATGTATGCAGCAAATAAAGCTAAGGCAGTTAAAGCTGCAGAAGCAATTGCAAATCCTTTACCAATTGCTGCAGTAGTATTTCCTACAGCATCTAATTTATCTGTTCGTTCACGAACTTCACTTGGCAATTCTGCCATTTCTGCTATACCACCAGCATTATCTGAAATAGGCCCATAAGCATCTACTGCTAATTGAATACCTGTGTTTGCTAACATACCTACAGCCGCAATTGCAATACCGTATAAGCCAGCAAAATAATGAGAAACTATAATTGCACCAGCAATTAATAATATAGGTAACATTGTAGACATCATACCAACTCCTAAACCTGCAATAATATTTGTTGCAGAACCAGTTTCTGATTGCTTAACAATTGAAAGCACTGGTTTTGTTCCAGTTCCTGTATAATATTCGGTAACTTTACCAACACAAAAACCAGCAACTAGCCCAGCTAAGGTTGCGTAAAACACACCCATTGCAGTATATTTAACCCCATCAGCAGTCCAACTTTCTGGCAACAAACCTGAATGAGCAATAATAAAATATGAAGCAACAACCATTAAAAGTCCAGATCCAAATTCTCCTAAATTTAAAGCTTTTTGAGGATCTCCCCCATCTTTAACTCTAACAAAAAATGTACCTATAATAGACATTATAATTCCAACAGCAGCTAAAACAAGTGGCAAATAAACAGCTCCTAATCCATTAAAATTTGGCGTTATAATCAAAGCTCCTAGTACCATTGTTCCAATAATTGAACCAACATACGACTCGAATAAATCGGCTCCCATACCAGCTACATCCCCTACATTATCACCTACATTATCTGCTATAGTTGCTGGATTTAATGGATGATCTTCAGGAATACCTGCTTCCACTTTTCCTACTAAATCGGCTCCAACATCTGCAGCCTTAGTATAAATACCTCCACCAACACGTGCAAATAACGCAATAGAAGAAGCTCCTAATGAAAACCCTGATAATACATTTAGTACTGTAGGTATGTTTTCAGATCCTGGCCATATATATTGATATAACATAAATAAGCTACTTAATCCTAAAACTCCTAAGCCTACAACACCTAATCCCATAACTGCACCACCTGCAAATGCAACTTCTAATGCTCTTTCTAATGAAGTCGTTGCTGCTTGAGTAGTTCTAACATTTGCTTTAGTAGCTACTTTCATACCTATAAAACCTGCTAAAGCAGAGCAAATTGCTCCAATAATAAATGAAACAGCAACCATACCATGTGATCCCACATCATAAGTTCCTTTCAGATATAATAAAATTGCTACAGCTAAAACAAAAATAAATAAGATTTTATATTCTGCTTTTAAAAAGGACATTGCTCCATCAGCAATATGTTTAGATATTTTCAGCATTTTCTCATTTCCTCCGTCTTGTTTTGAAACCCAAACATTTTTTATTACTACAAATACAAGCGCTAATACCCCAAAGAGAGGTAAGATTTTTACAATAAATTCCATTGTTTATTTAATAAAGTTTAATTAATAATTTTTTTAGTGGCATACAAAGTAGCTAAAAAATATAACATTAAAAAAACCAGCTTTTTAAAACTGGCTTGGTTAACTATTTTTTACTAAATTGTAAATGTTCTTTTTTTCTTGTGCTCACTATTATCGTATCTAGCGATACACTCATGATAAATTTTTTCAGCTTCTTCAGCATTACCCCATCCACCTACATCAACTTTTTTCTTTTCTAAATCTTTATAAACTTGAAAAAAGTGTTCAATTTCTTTCAATCTATGAGGATTTATATCATTAATATCTTTTCTATTACTCCAAATTGGATCTGAAACTGGAACACAAATTATTTTTTCATCAGGCCCTTTTTCATCTGTCATATGGAAAACACCAATTGGTCTAACTTCCATTACAACCATAGGGAAAGTTGGTTCAGAACCTAATACTAAAACATCTAAAGGATCTTTATCCAATGCTAATGATTCTGGAATAAACCCATAATCTCCTGGATACATCATTGATGAAAATAACATTCGATCGAACCTAATTTTATTCAATGCAAAGTCGTATTCATATTTATTTCTACTTCCTTTTGGAATTTCAATTAACACATCAAATGTTAATGGTTTTTTAGATTTAGCAGTCATTTTATATTTTTATTTTCGACAAAAATACAAAAATGATAGTTTTACGTGTGCTTTTTTTATTATGATTTTTAAAAATAGAAACCAAAAGCACCTTTTATAGCAAATTTATTAGCCGTTGGCATGTCTAAATAATTACCTCTCCAACTAAAATCTATTCTAAATACTTTAAAAATATTACCTATTCCAACACTGTATTCATAATATCCCTTTGTAGGTGCAACATAATTTATATTTGAAGCACTTAAAGCTATATTTTTATCTGATATTTCTCCCCAAACACCTTTAAAACCAACAATTTCTCTTAAATTCAACTTTCTTAACAAAGGAATTCTAGATAAAAAACGCCCATTAAAATTATGTTCAATATGAAGCGAAGCATAGGTATCTGTTACAAATTCGTAATAATCTAATAAGGCATATGTATTTTCAATTGTGAAATAAGATTGATTTCCAGGCACCACATTTAGCAAGCCTAAAGGCACTTCTCCAAAAGTTTTACCAACCTCAAAAGTTGTAAACATTCTTCCAAAACCACCTATTAAAATTGGTTGACGGTAATAAAATTGCAATTTATGATAATCAAAATCGCTATTAAAAACACCTTTTATTCCTTGTGAATAATTTAAAAACAATGTAGAATAGGTGTCTGTAACTTCATTTCTTTCTACCCCATAACCAATTGTTTTTCTATTTGGCGTATATTTTATTGAGAAATCTATTTCAGATTGTATAATATCTGATTTCTTTAAATTATTTTGTTTGTCTACCCAATAATCTAAATTAAATGTTTCTGGAGAAGCTGTAACTAAGGTTCTATAAGAAGCTCCAATTCTAAATAACAAATTCTTTTTAGGCTCTATAGACATAAAGAAATTTGATAAATTTATTGACGTTAATTTACTATTATCTCCGCTAGCAAAAAATGAAGATGATGCAAAGCTTCTTCCTAAAACATCGTTTGTAGTTGTTAAACTAACTCCTATTTGTTCAACATCTCTCCTATTTCCTCCTCCAATAATAAATCTGCTTTTTGGATTTAACATCCATTTTCCAGACATTCCATATTTAAATTTATCATCATCAAAGCCATAAGCTGTATACCCTTGTAGACGCCAAGGCTCATTTCCTCCTAAGTAAGTTCTTCCTCCAATGCGCAAACGTAAGCCTTCAACATCATTTTTACCAAAAGTAGAGTAAATAGACCCATAATCGAAGTTATTAAACTCTATATATCCCGAGCCTAAAATTGAGACGGCATTATACATTTTTTTAAACTTTGGAACTGTTGTTAAAGTATCTAACATCTTATAAATTCCAAGCTCGTTATCGTTTAATTTTTCTTGCCTATTAGCACTCCAATATGCATCTTCTTTGTTATAAATTTTTTGATCGTATACATTAACCTCTTCATTATAGAAGCTTGCATCTTTTGGCAAATTAAATTTGTAATCTTTATACATGGTAGTTCTTCTACCGTAAACACCTTTAGATTTATCTTTTTTATTCAAACTGAAATCAGATAACATATAATCTCTTTTCAATAAAAAAACCGAATCGTTTAACACATCAAACTCTTGCTCTATATAAATATCTTTAACCCAGTTTATATTTGCACTTCTGGTTGCTTGCATATTAATTTCTTTAACTGCAAACGTAGTATCGTTTACCCAAAAATCTCCTTTAAAAGTTAATTCACTTTTTCTTCTTGGATAATACAGAATATTATAACACCATTTATTATCTACAAATGCGCTATCTGCTAATATGTAGTTATAGGTTGAAATTCCGGCAGCTTTTGAAATAGGACTTACAAAGCTTTTATCAAAAATTTTAATATAACTATCATATATATTATAATCTACATATAAATCTTTTATAAATGCAATTACATTTTGGTTAGAATTAAATCCAGAATTTTTATTTGCAATTAAATCTTCTCTAAATTTTTCTCCATTTTTATTTTTACCGTATGAATTATAAACAGATTCGTTGATAAAAATTGGTAAAAATGCCTTACCCGTTATATTAGAAGTATCAATTTTTTCAAAAATAAACTCCATTCCCTTAAACAGTTTCTTTTTCATAAAAGCACTGTCAACATTATTCATATCAAATTCTAACTTCTCATACTTTTCATATTGATATTGATCGAATAAATAAATTCCGTTTTTACGTTCTTTAGCCCAAACTTTTTTTAGAATTTCAATTGCCGGGTTTCCTTTTTTCTTGACATTTCCGGTATAAATAAAAACTTCATCTAACTGAGAAGCAGCTTCTTTTAAAACAATTTTTAAATTAAAATCTCTACTTTTTATTGGAACTATTTTTGTTTCATACCCTAAAAACAATACTTCAATTTCAGTATAAGTTTTACCTGATTCTAAGTAAAACTTACCGTTTTCATCTGAAACTGTTCCAATATTAGAATCTACAAACACAATATTTGCAAACGGTATTGATTGATTTTGTTCATCTACTACCACACCACTAACTTTAACTTGAGCAAAGCCGATTGAAAAAACAAACAAAAAAGGGATATATATAAATTTAAAAATTCTTTTCATTTTAATACTTATTGTATTTTATAAGGTCTGGTTTACAAATCCTGTAAAATAAGTTTATTTTAGCTAGACCTTTGAAATAAAAAATCCTTTCAAGTATTACTTGAAAGGATTTAATAACGCAAATATTATGCCTTTATTTTATATACATTACATCTTTTACCGCTTTAATAACATCGTTAAAGTTAGGTAACCATTCCTCTAATAAAACTGGAGAATATGGTGCAGGTGTATCTGCTGTTGTAATTCTTCTGATTGGCGCATCTAAATAATCAAATACATTTTCTTGTACTTGAAATGTAATTTCTGATGAAACACTAGCAAAAGGCCAAGCTTCTTCAAGTATTACCAATCTATTTGTTTTTTTAACTGAAGTAAAAATAGCTTCAAAATCCATTGGTCTAACAGTACGCATATCTAAAATCTCACAAGAAACACCTTCTTTTTCAAGAATATCTGCTGCTTTATAAGCTTCTTTAATAATTTTACCGAAAGAAACAATTGTTACATCTGTACCTTCTCTTTTAATATCTGCAACACCAATTGGAATAATATATTCTCCTTCTGGAATATCCATTTTGTCTCCGTACATTTGTTCTGATTCCATAAAAATTACTGGATCATCATCTCTAATTGCAGCTTTTAATAATCCTTTAGCATCGTAAGGATTTGATGGCACTACTACTTTTAAACCTGGAGTATTAGCATACCAGTTTTCAAATGCTTGAGAGTGTGTTGCACCTAATTGACCAGCCGAACCTGTTGGCCCTCTAAAAACAATTGGACAATTTAACTGTCCTCCAGACATTTGTCTAATTTTAGCAGCATTATTTATAATTTGATCGATACCTACTAATGCAAAATTAAAGGTCATAAACTCTACAATTGGCCTATTACCATTCATTGCTGAACCAACAGCAATACCTGTAAAACCTAATTCAGCAATTGGAGAATCAATAACTCGTTTTTCCCCAAATTCATCTAACATTCCTTTAGACGCTTTGTATGCACCATTATATTCAGCAACTTCTTCACCTATTAAAAAAATAGATTCATCGCGACGCATTTCTTCACTCATTGCCTCGCAAATGGCTTCTCTAAATTGTATTGTCTTCATTATATTTTTTTTATGGAATTGCAAAAGTAAGCAATTCTAAATTTACTATCAAAAAATAATACTTAATAAAATTTTACTATGCACGCATAGTATTTTTAAAAAAAAGTAGTACATTCGTAAAAAAATAATAATAAAGTCGTTATTTTAATATAAAAAACTCAAATAAATAATAAAATGAAAATATTAGTTTGTATAAGTCACGTACCTGACACTACTTCAAAAATAAATTTCACAGAAAATAATACAAAGTTTGATAGTAACGGCGTACAATATGTTATAAATCCGTATGATGAATTTGCTTTAACCCGTGCAATGTGGTTTAAAGAAAAACAAGGTGCTAATATAACTGTAATAAGTGTTGGAGATGCCTCTGTAGAACCTACTTTACGCAAAGCACTGGCTATTGGAGCAGACAATGCTATTAGAGTAAATGCATTAGCTACCGATGGTTTTGTAGTTGCAAAAGAATTAGCTGAAGTTATTAAAAATAATACCTACGATTTAATATTAGCTGGAAAAGAATCTATTGATTATAATGGAGGAATGGTTCCTGGTATGGTAGCAACTTTATTAGATTACAATTTTGTAAACGCTTGTGTAAACCTTGAAATTGAAGAAGATAAAGCCACTGCATCAAGAGAAATAGATGGTGGAAAAGAAGTTTTATCTTGTAACTTACCACTAGTTATTGCAGGACAAAAAGGACTTGTTGAAGAAAAAGACTTACGTATTCCAAATATGCGCGGTATAATGATGGCTCGCAAAAAGCCTTTAACAATTGTTGAATCAACAACAAATGAAACAACAACTGCAACCACTTCATTTGAAAAACCAGCACCAAAATCTGCCTGCAAATTAATAGATGCAGATAATGTAGAAGAGTTAATAAACTTACTACACAACGAAGCAAAAATAATATAGTAAAACATTGTTGCAAAAGTTAAACGTTAAAAACACAAAACTGTTCAACGTTTAAACACACCAACTATTAAACAAAATAAAGATATATGTCAGTTTTAGTTTTAGCCGAATCATCGAAAGGAAAATTTAAAAAATCATCGTTTGAAGTTGTTTCTTACGGAAAAAAAGTTGCTGAACAATTAGAAACTAATCTTGTTGTTTTAACAATAAACGCCACTGAAAACGAAACACTTTATAAATATGGTGCAGAAAAAGTATTAACAGTTTCTAATGAAGCTTTAGCTACTTTTAATGTAAAAATAATAGCAAACATAGTTAAGCAAGCTGCTGAAAAAGAAAAAGCTCAAGTAATAGTTTTAGATTCTAATGCTAATGGTTTATATGTAGCTCCTTTGGTTGCTGTAAACCTAGATGCAGGTTACGCAAGTAATGCAGTAGCCCTACCAAGCTCGCTAAGCCCTTTTGTAGTAAAACGTAAAGCTTTCTCAAACAAGGCTTTTAATAATAGTGAAATTTCTACTGAAGTAAAAGTAATTTCATTAGCTAAAAACTCTTACGGAGTTTTTGAAGATGAAGTTTCAGGTACAAGCGAAAATTTTTCTCCAGAAATAATAAGTACCAATTTAACTTCAGAATCAATAGAACAAACTACAGGAAAAGTAACTATTGCAGATGCAGACATTGTAGTTTCAGGAGGACGAGGGTTAAAAGGACCTGAAAACTGGGAGATGATTGAAGAATTAGCCTCTGTTTTAGATGCTGCAACCGCTTGTTCTAAGCCAGTATCAGATTTAGGATGGAGACCACATAGTGAACATGTTGGACAAACAGGAAAGCCTGTAGCCTCTAATTTATATATTGCCATTGGAATTTCTGGAGCAATTCAACACTTAGCTGGTATTAACTCTTCTAAAGTAAAAGTTGTAATAAATACCGACCCCGAAGCACCATTTTTTAAGGCCGCAGATTACGGTATTGTAGGAGATGCTTTTGAAGTAGTTCCTAAATTAATTGAAAAGTTAAAAGAATTTAAAGCAAATAACGCATAATTTTATTAAATTGTGCCTCTTAACAAGGCTGTCTAATTTTTGGGCCAACTGTCCTTTGATTAGGCAGCTTTTTTTGCTAATTTTAATTTATGAGTTTAGTTCGTCTAAATATTAAAGGAATATCATACAGTCAGACACAAAGTGGTGCCTATGCACTAGTTTTAAGTGAAGAAGATGGAAACAGAACCCTTCCAATTGTAATTGGTGCTTTTGAAGCGCAATCAATTGCCATTGCCTTGGAAAAAGAGATTAAACCACCTAGACCTTTAACTCACGACTTATTTAAAACTTTTGCAGACAGGTTTCAAGTTAAAATAAAACAAGTTATTATTCACAAATTAGTAGATGGCGTTTTTTACTCTAGCTTAATTTGTGAGCGCGATAAAATTGAAGAAATTATAGACACTCGAACTTCAGATGCTATCGCTTTAGCAACTCGTTTTAATGCTCCTATTTACACCTATGAAAACATTCTGGACAAGGCTGGTATCTATTTAAAAATAAAAGATGAATTAAGTCCTGGTGAAGAAGATGATTCTAGTATCGAAAAATTAATTGAAGATACTGAACCTATTAAAAAATCTGCTTTTTCAAAGGTTAGCTTAAAACAATTAAACGAAAAATTAGAAAAAGCTGTACAGGATGAGGACTATGAGTTAGCAGCAAAAATCCGTGATGAAATTAATAAACGTACCCAATAATCAAACTTCAAAAATGATAAAAAAAATTGGTTTAGCTACACTACTATTTTTTAGTATTGCAATTGCAAATTCACAAGAAATTACACCAAATTTAATAATCGAAAACCAAGGTTTCTCAATTAATTCTTTATGGAGAGGAATTTTAGGAATGCTTTCTTTACTACTTGTTGCGTATTTATTTAGCAGTAATAAAAAAGCAATAAATTGGAAAACTGTTGGTGCCGGTTTAACAGCCCAACTTTTAATAGCTATTGGCGTTTTAAAAGTCCCTTTTGTACAAGCTATTTTTGAATTTGTAGGAAGTATTTTTACAAACATTTTAGATTATACAGCTGCAGGTAGTGAGTTTTTATTCGGAGGTTTAATGAATATAGAATCGTACGGCTTTATATTTGTGTTTCAAATACTGCCAACTATCATATTCTTTTCAGCATTAACTTCTTTATTATTTTACTTAGGAATTATTCAAATAATAGTGAAAGGTTTAGCTTGGCTACTTACAAAACTATTACATATTTCTGGAGCAGAAAGCTTATCTGTTGCAGGAAACATATTTTTAGGTCAAACTGAAGCTCCTTTAATGATTAAAGCATATTTAGAACGTATGAATCGTTCAGAAATATTATTAGTTATGATTGGTGGTATGGCAACAGTAGCCGGTGGAGTTTTAGCTGCATATATTGGTTTTTTAGGAGGTAACGACCCAGAACTTCGTTTACATTTTGCAAAACATTTATTAGCCGCTTCTGTTATGGCTGCACCTGGAGCAATTGTAATTTCAAAAATTTTATATCCACAAACTGAAAGCATAAATACTGATGTACACGTTTCTCAAGAAAAAATTGGCTCTAACATACTAGATGCTATTGCCAACGGAACAACAGAAGGCCTAAAATTAGCTGCAAATGTAGCTGCAATGCTTTTGGTATTTGTAGCAATTATTGCAATGCTAAATGGTATATTAGGTTGGATTGGAGACGTTACTAACTTAAACGATTGGATGGTTGCAAACACACCATACCAAAAATTTACTTTAGAAGCTATTTTGGGTACAATTTTTGCTCCTTTAATGTGGTTAATTGGAGTTGCTAAAGAAGATATTATGCTTATGGGACAATTATTAGGTGTAAAATTAGCAGCAAGTGAGTTTGTTGGTTATATACAATTAGCTGAACTTAAAAACGTAGCTAATATTACCCATTTTACCTATAACAAATCTGTAATTATGGCAACATATATGCTTTGTGGATTTGCAAATTTTGCTTCTATTGGAATTCAAATTGGAGGTATTGGATCCTTAGCTCCTGGACAACGTAAAACACTTTCAGAATTTGGAATGAAAGCACTAATTGGAGGTTCAATAGCTTCATTACTATCAGCTACAATTGCAGGAATGATTATTGGATAAAGATAAAAGCGGAAAGTGTTAGATTAAATTATGAGAACTTTTAGAAACTTAACTATTTGGAATAATTTACGAAATCTTGTTAAGGAAGTGTACACTTTCACACAAAAATTTTCTAGTTCTAAAGATTATGGGTTAATTTCTCAAATCAATCGCTATTCAATTTTAATCCCAGCAAATATTACAGAGGATTGCGCCAAAAGTTTAAATAAAAATTTAGGGAGACTCTTACAAATAAGTCTTGGATCTTTATATCAATTAGAACATCGTATCATACTTTGCTTAGATTTAAAGCTTTCGGTTCAAACCGATTCCTAATCATTTATTGATAAAAATCAAAAACTTTAGAAACAAATTGCACCATTAATAAACAAATTATAAATTCACAGCTTTTAGCATTAACCTTAAAGCTTTAATCCATAAAATGAAACAATATTTAGACCTAATAAAACACGTTCAAGAAAATGGAACGATAAAAGAAGATAGAACTGGAACAGGAACAAAAAGTGTTTTTGGTTATCAAATGCGCTTTGATTTAAATAATGGATTCCCAATGGTTACTACAAAAAAACTACATTTAAAATCTATTATTCATGAATTACTTTGGTTTTTAAAAGGAACTACAAATATTGAATATTTAAAAGAAAACGGAGTTAAAATCTGGGATGCATGGGCTAATAAAGATGGAGATTTAGGTCCTGTTTATGGCCACCAATGGCGTAATTGGAACAGTGAAGATATCGATCAAATTACGGAAGTAATAAACACTATAAAAACAAACCCTGATAGCAGAAGAATGCTAGTAACAGCGTGGAATCCAAGTGTACTTCCAGACACAGCTATTTCTTTTTCAGAAAATGTAGCCAACGGAAAAGCTGCTTTACCTCCTTGCCATGCTTTCTTTCAATTTTATGTAACCGACGGTAAATTATCTTGTCAATTATACCAACGTAGTGCCGATATATTTTTAGGAGTTCCCTTTAACATCGCATCATATGCCTTATTAACTATGATGATTGCTCAAGTTTGCGATTTAGGATATGGAGATTTTATTCATACTTTTGGTGATGCACATATTTATAGCAACCATAGTAAACAAGTAGCCTTACAATTATCTAGAGAACCTAGAGCTTTACCTCAAATGAAAATTAATCCAAATATTAAAAATATTTTTGATTTTAAATTTGAAGATTTTACCTTAGTAAATTACAATCCTCACCCACACATTAAAGGTGTAGTTTCTGTATAATATTATAAAAAAGTTAACGTTAAGCATAAAAAAACAATATGGACTCTTTACAATTAAAAAATAAAATTATTGAAAGAATTATTGAAATAGAAGACATTAAATTGTTAAAATCTATAGATGGGCTTTTAAATACTTCAGATAAAAACATCTCGAAATTTCTAGCTTTTGCAAACGATAAGTTTTCTGAAGCTAATGAAACTGAAGATTATACTAACTATATAAAAGAGTGGGTTAAAAATATGTAAAACTAGTTAGATTATGAATGAACAATTTGAATTGTACGAAAACGCGAGAAAACGCATCAAACAAAAAAAACGACTTTACCTACATTTCGTAGTTTTTTTAATTGGTTCTGTTTTTTTAATTATCCTTAATAAATTTGTCAAAGTTTGGGAACAATACGATTGGTTTGTTTGGGCTATTTTAACTTGGCTATTCTTATTTATATTACATTTTATTAATGTATTTATTACCAATAAGTTTATGAATAAAGAATGGGAGCAGAAACAAACTGAAAAATTAGTTCTAAAACAAGAAGTAAAAATTGCTAAACTCGAAAAAAAAATTGCTGAAGAAGCTAAAATTAAAGCCGAAAGTAAGCAGTATGCTTCTGAAATAAAAGAAAAAGAACAGCTACCAAATACTAAAAAAGACGAATGATTACAATTATTGCTGCAATTGCTGAAAATAATGCTTTAGGAAAAGACAATAAACTTATCTGGCATTTACCAGCAGATTTAAAAAGGTTTAAACAAGTAACATTGAATCACCATATTATTATGGGAAGAAAAACTTTTGAATCACTGGGTAAACCACTTCCTAATAGAACTTCAATTATAATTTCAAGAAATAAAAATTATAAGGTTGAAGGCTGCATTGTTGTAAATTCTTTAGAAGAAGCCTTAAAAGCTGCAGCAAAGGACGAAAACCCTTTTATTTTAGGCGGTGCAGAAATTTACAAACAAGCAATAAATATTGCTGATAAACTAGACTTAACTTTTGTACATCATACATTTGATGCTGATGTTTTTTTCCCTTCTATAGATCCTTCTATCTGGAAAGAAACTTCAAGACAACTTTTTAAGGCTGATGAAAAAAACAAATACGACTACAGTTTTGTAACTTTTGAAAAATTGTAGATTTGATTATATTTAGTAATTTTAGAAGAATGACTAAAATTATTAAATCAAAACTTAAAAACAAAAAAAAGAGCTTCAACTGAAGCCCTTTTTTTTACTAAACCAAACATAAATAATATATAAATTATATACTACTATTTTTTATAAACACTTTGTTCAAATATCTTTCCTGCACTTTTTGTTACAAGCTTATAACTTCCAGATCTTAACTCTTCTAAACTTATAGCTTTTCCTAAGTTAACTTCTCCATTTAATAATTCTTTATACAATAAATTAGATTCATCATCGTATAAATTAATTTCAAAATTTTCTTTATTAAATGCTACTTTAGAAATATAAACTAAATCACCATCTTGTCTTACAATAGGCTTGTAATAAGTGCTTTTAACTTCATTTTTAAATTCAAAACCTCTTGAAGTTACTGTAAAAGGCATTAAATTAATTTTTGTTGCTCCTTCAATCTCAAAATAATAATTACCTGTTGGTAATATATTTAAATCGTATTTTTTTGAGAAATAAACACCTTCAAATTCTTCAGAGTATAAAACCTCTCCATAAGTATCTTTTACACTTATTGTTAAATCTCTATCTGAATTCTTTAATCGTAGATCAATTAATTTTGAATCAATTGTACTTACTTTAATATCTAGGTCTTTGTTAATGTTCGTTGCGCTAATTACTGCTGTAGTTAAAACAACTACAAGTAGTAAACTTTTTTTAATTAAATTTTTCATAATTCAATAATTTATTAATTAGTATGGGACAAATGTATGGCAGATTATATGTTTAAAATACCTCTCATTTTCCATATTTATATTCTATTTTAACTGTTAATTAATTGTTAACTTTTTAAGGTTAATTTAGAATATATAGTTGTTAAACTTAGCTATTTATGATTAAATAATAACTCTGTAATATAATTTCAATTAGCTTAATTAGTGTACTTTTTTATTTAAGGTAAACAAAAATGATTCATATAACATAGAGATATTAAGTATGAAGAGTTTTATATATAGGTAATCTGAAATTTACTTGTTAAAAACAATTAAAGAACCTAAACATTATAACAAAAAAAAGAGCTTCAACTGAAGCCCTTTTTTTTACTAAACCAAACATAAATAATATATAAATTATATACTACTATTTTTTATAAACACTTTGTTCAAATATCTTTCCTGCACTTTTTGTTACAAGCTTATAACTTCCAGATCTTAGCTCTTCTAAACTTATAGCTTTTCCTAAGTTAACTTCGCCATTTAATAATTCTTTATACAATAAATTAGATTCATCATCGTATAAATTAATTTCAAAATTTTCTTTATTAAATGCTACTTTAGAAATATAAACTAAATCACCATCTTGTCTTACAATAGGCTTGTAATAAGTGCTTTTAACTTCATTTTTAAATTCAAAACCTCTTGAAGTAACTGTAAAAGGCATTAAATTAATTTTTGTTGCTCCTTCAATCTCAAAATAATAATTACCTGTTGGTAATGTATTTAAATCGTATTTTTTTGAGAAATAAACACCTTCAAATTTTTCAGAGTATAAAACTTCTCCATAAGTATCTTTTACACTTATTGTTAAATCTCCATCTGAATTTTTTAATCGTAGGTCAATTAATTTTGAATCAATTGTACTTACTTTAATATCTAGGTCTTTGTTAATGTTCGTTGCGCTAATTACTGCTGTAGTTAAAACAACTACAAGTAGTAAACTTTTTTTAATTAAATTTTTCATAATTCAATAATTTATTAATTAGTATGGGACAAATGTATGGCAGATTATATGTTTAAAATACCTCTCATTTTCCATATTTATATTCAATTTTAACCGTTAATTAATTGTTAACTTTTTAAGGTTAATTTAGAACATATAAGTGTTAAACTTAGCTATTTATGATTAAATAATACTCTGTAATATAATTTCAATTAGCTTAATTAGTGTACTTTTTTATTTAAGGTAAACAAAAATGATTTATATAACATAGAGATATTAAGAGTTTTATATATAGGTAATCTGAAATTTACTTGTTAAAAACAATTAAAGAACCTAAACATTATAACAAAAAAAAGAGCTTCAACAGAAGCCCTTTTTTTTACTAAACCAAACATAAATAATATATAAATTATATACTACTATTTTTTATAAACACTTTGTTCAAATATCTTTCCTGCACTTTTTGTTACAAGCTTATAACTTCCAGATCTTAACTCTTCTAAACTTATAGCTTTTCCTAAGTTAACTTCGCCATTTAATAATTCTTTATACAATAAATTAGATTCATCATCGTATAAATTAATTTCAAAATTTTCTTTATTAAATGCTACTTTAGAAATATAAACTAAATCACCATCTTGTCTTACAATAGGCTTGTAATAAGTGCTTTTAACTTCATTTTTAAATTCAAAACCTCTTGAAGTTACTGTAAAAGGCATTAAATTAATTTTTGTTGCTCCTTCAATCTCAAAATAATAATTACCTGTTGGTAATATATTTAAATCGTATTTTTTTGAGAAATAAACACCTTCAAATTCTTCAGAGTATAAAACCTCTCCATAAGTATCTTTTACACTTATTGTTAAATCTCCATCTGAATTCTTTAATCGTAGATCAATTAATTTTGAATCAATTGTACTTACTTTAATATCTAGGTCTTTGTTAATGTTCGTTGCGCTAATTACTGCTGTAGTTAAAACAACTACAAGTAGTAAACTTTTTTTAATTAAATTTTTCATAATTCAATAATTTATTAATTAGTATGGGACAAATGTATGGCAGATTATATGTTTAAAATACCTCTCATTTTCCATATTTATATCCTATTTTAACTGTTAATTAATTGTTAACTTTTTAGAGTTAATTTAGAATATAAACATATTAAATCTAAATAGAATGATTGATTTATTTATTTTTACATTTGTATATAACAAACATGAAAAATACAAAACCCACATTTAAAAAATTAAATCCAGAATTTGGAAGTTCAATTCGGATAAAACAACATAACAAAAATGTTATTGATGCTTTACCTTCTTGGCACTTTCATCCTGAATTAGAATTAATTTACGTTAATAAAGCAAATGGTAAAAGACATATTGGAAGTCATTTATCACATTTTAACAATAGCCAGTTAATTCTTATTGGAGCTAATTTACCGCACAGCGGATTTACAGACAGATTTACCTCTAATGGTACAGAAACAATAATTCAATTTAAAGAAGATTTCTTAGGAAAAGATTTTGTTGAACTACCTGAAATGCAATTTGTTAAGTCTTTATTTATTAAAGCTAAGAAAGGAATCTTATTTAATGTTGAAGCAAAAAAAATAATTGGTCCGAAAATAGAAAAGTTAGCTGATTATGAAGGAATGGATAGAATTATTCATTTTTTAGAAATTTTAAAAGATTTAGCACACACTAAAAACTATTCATTATTAAATGTTGACGGTTTTGCTTTTGAAATTGAACCTCAAGATAATAATAAGATAGATATTATTTTTGCATTTGTAAATTCTAACTTTAAAAGACCTATTCCTTTAGATGAGATTGCTGAAAAAGTTAGTATGACAGTACCAGCATTTTGTAGGTACTTTAAAAAATCTACAAATAAAACATTTACGCAATTTGTAAATGAATTTAGAATTGTACACGCAACAAAATTACTCGCTGAAAACCATTCGAGTATTACAGAAATTTGCTTCGAAAGTGGATTTAATAATTTCTCTCATTTCAACAAACTATTCAAAAAATTTACTGGAAGTAGTCCTTTAAAATATAGAAATGAAATGAAAAAATTATTGGTTCAAAAATAAACTATTTTAAAACTACATATATTATTAAGTAAATAGGTGTATTGTATGCAATACACCTATTTACTTAATAATAATTACAATTTTTCTAACTTTTGTACCTGTATTATTTACGTATTTATCTAATATTTAATACAAAAGGAGCTCTTGCCTGAATTCCTTTTAATGTAGACAATTGCTTTATATTTTGATAAATTTTATAATTCTCTTCTCCTAACTCTTCAATAATTAATTTTTCTTTTGAATTTGCAAATGGAAAACTATTAAATCTATCTTCAAAATCTAGTTTATAACTTGGATAATTTCGCACTTTGTAATCTATAACATCAGCTAATTCTGCTGCTTGCGCAACTGCATCGTCTAAATTACCTAGTTTATCTACCAATCCCTTTTCAACAGCCTCAACTCCGGTCCAAACTCTACCCTGTGCAATACTATCAACCTGATTAACTAACATACCTCTACCTTCTGCTACTCTTTCTAAAAATGTAGTATAAACTTGCTCAACACCTTCTTGTGTAACAGTTCTAAAAGCATCTGTCATTGGTTCAAAAACACTGTAATTAGCACTTTTATTAGTACTTACTTGTTCTGCATTAATACCAATATTATCAGCTAATTCACTAATATTTGGCAACACTCCAAAAACACCAATAGATCCAGTAATAGTAGTAGGTTCAGCGAAAATTAAATCGGCATTACAAGCTATATAATAACCACCAGAAGCAGCTACGTTCCCCATAGAAACAACAATTGGAAGTTTTTGACTAGCTAATTCTAATTCTCTCCATATTAATTCACTTGTTAAAGCACTTCCTCCCGGTGAATTTACTCTTAAAACAATAGCTTTTGTATTTTTATCATCTACAGCTTTTCTTAAGGCGTTAATAATTAATTCAGGACCAATATAATTTTCATCACCTTTACCATATATAATTTCACCTTGCGCATAAATTACAGCAATTTTATTACTTGCTGAAGATTTTAAACGCCCTTTTCCCGTAGAAATATAATCTTTTAATGTAATTTTATTTAGTTTATCTTCAGTAGAGATACCTACAGCTTCTTTAAGTTTAGCTGTATATTCATCAAAATAAATTGCTCCATCTACCATATCATTTTCAAGTGCCAAATCTGCATTTCTTGTTAGTAAATTATCTGCAATTGTATTTAATTCTTCAATGGTTTTATTTCTACTTTCAGAAATATCTTGTAACATTTCATTCCAAATAGAAGTCAAAAATGAAGTAATCTGAGCTCTATTATTATCGCTCATTTTGTCATATAAAAACGGTTCTACAGCACTCTTATACTTTCCATGGCGAATAACTTCCATTTTTACACCTGTTTTATATTGAACATCTTTATAATATAAAACTTCTGAAGACAGCCCTTTAAAATCTACCGCTCCAAAGGAATTAACAAAAATAGAATCTGCTACAGAGCATAAATAGTAACTCTGTTGATCGTACATATCTGCATACGAATTTATAAACTTACCCGATTCTTTAAACTCTAGAAGCGCATTTCTTATTGCTTGCGTTTGAGCAATACCACCATTAATATTCGAAAGTTGCAAACTAACACCTTTTATATTAGCATCTGTTGTAGCATTTTCAATGGCATTTAAAATTTCATTTAAACCCATTTTATCTTCGTTAAACCCAAACACCTCATCAAAAGGATTATCACTCTTTGGAGCATAATCTTTAATAACACCATCTAATTTAATTTCTAAAACTGAATTATTTTTAACAGCCACCTTTTCACTTTCAGAAGCAATAGAGGCAATTAAAATAAATAGCATAAAAATAATACCTAAAGCTATAAATGTACCAAAAATTGAGGCTAGTAAATTTCTTAAAAATTTCATGAACTATACGTTTTATATTAAAAAAACTTAAATGTTTATAAGTTGAGCTACAAAGATATATTTTTAAATAATACTTTTCTTTTCTTTGTACTCAGTTTATGAAAATATTAAGAACAACATATCTTTCTCTGGGAAGCAACCAAGGTGCTAAACTTAAAAATTTACAAGAAGCTATTAATTTAATCGCTGAAAAAATTGGTACAATCTCTAAAATTTCATCAGTTTACAAAACTGCATCATGGGGTTTTAAAAGCGACGATTTTTACAATATTTGCATTACCGTATCTACTGGTTTAAATCCTGAAAATTTATTAGAATCAATTCATAAAATTGAAATGCTTTTAGGCCGAAAACCAAATACAAGCACTGAATATAAAGCTAGACCAATAGATATTGACATTTTATTATTTGATGATGAAATAATATTTTCAAAAGACCTTACTGTTCCACACAAAGAAATGTTAAGCAGAAAGTTTGTACTAATTCCTTTAGCTGAAATTGCACCAAACCTTATACATCCTATTGAAAAACAACATATTAAAACACTTTCTAAAAACGCTACAGATACTAGTGAAATAGAAAAAACAACTTTAAATCTTATACGGCCAATTTCAATATCAGAAAAATATAATTACATTGCTATTGAAGGGAATATTGGTGCTGGTAAAACCACATTGACAAATATGATTGCCGAAGATTTTAATGCTAAAAAAGTTTTAGAACGTTTTGCAGACAATCCGTTTTTACCTAAGTTTTATAAGGATAACGAACGTTATGCATTTCCTTTAGAAATGAGTTTTTTAGCAGACCGCTACCAACAATTATCAGATGATTTAGCTCAATTTGATTTGTTCAAAAACTTTATAGTTTCCGATTATTATATTTTTAAATCATTAATTTTTGCTCAAGTAACCTTACAAAAAGACGAGTACTTTTTATATAGAAAAATGTTTGACATTATGTATAAAGAGATTACCAAACCAGATTTATACATTTATTTATACCAAAACACACCACGTTTATTAGAAAATATTAAAAATCGCGGTAGAGATTATGAACAAAATATTGCTCCAGAATATTTAGATAAAATTCATAATGGATACAATACCTTTATTAAAACCGAAAAAAAATTAAATACCTTAATTATTGATGTTTCAGACAAAGATTTTCTAAACAGTCCTGAAGATTATGCTGCTATTTTAAAAACCATAAATAATTGCGATTACTAATTGTAGTCAACAGTTTTTAGTTCTAGGCAAAACTTCAACCAAAATTGTGGCTTAATCCAAGTTAAGGTTAGTAAACAAGATTAAGGCTATAACTCCTCTTCTACTTCTTTAATTCTAATTTTTCAGCAAAATAATCACAAAAATCACGCATAGTTGCAGCCATTTTATCATCGTTTGTAGCATTTTCAAATGTATTGGCCATAGAAACTAATGTTTGATGAAAAAACTGTTTCATTTCATCAATAGGCATATCTTTTGTCCACAAATCCATTCTTAAAGTATCTTTTGTATTTGGATCCCAAACAGAAATCATTAAAGCTTTAGCTTCTTCATTAGTTATACCTCCTTCTTCAGCATTCCAATGTAATTTTTCAGGAACTTTATTTTCATCTAAGCCAACTGTAAATTCTATTTTTGATGTATGTTTTACTGCCATTATTTTTTTGGTTTGTATCTAGATTTGTTAAAAATTTCATCTGCATTAGTATGCAATAATTGCTGCAAAGTTACATTATTATTATTCATATAAGCTTTTACAATTTGCCAACCTAACCAAACACCAATACTTCCTGGAGTTTCTTTATCTATATCTATAAAAAATTTAGAAAAAGGTGCTTTATCTATAAAACGCGCCCTTAAATCAGAATCCGAACTATACAACAATTTATTTTCAATAAAATATTTCCAGATTCCAGATTCATTAGCTTCAGCCCATTGATATTCAACAGGTGTATACCCTATCAAACTAGATTTTGAATGGTTTGGAAGGTAACTTTCAATTAAATACATTCGTTTACCCTCATTAATTATAATATCCAGAAATTGCCTTTTTCTAGCTGGATTAATATGTTTTTTACTTATTTCTGCAGCAATATCTACTACCAATTGTGATTTTTCAAAATTTCGAGAAATATATGCAGGAAAATCAATATACATCGGATTATCTTTACCTAAATACATATCTAAAGAAACAAACAATAAACTATCGGCATATATTACTTTACTTTCATAATCTAAATCTGTAACCAACGTAATAATTTTAGGAGATTTAAAACTACTATCATAATATTTTATATGCTTAAATAAAGTTTCAATTTCTAATTTTTGATCCTTAAAATCTCCAAAAACCTCTTGTGTTTTTTTAAAAAGTTCAATTTCATCCTTATTATTAATTTTCTCTAACCAAATACTATCTGAATTATAAACCGGAAATAAATAAGGATATTTACTTTTTATTTTAGGTAAAGAGTTAGCTGTTGTAGTGTAAAATAGCTGTTCAAACCTATCAATTTCAACATCTACATTAATATTTGAAACATCTACATTAATCTTCATTTCTTTTTTACAAGAAATACTTACTAATAAAACTGATAACAGTATTAAAATTTTATTCATTAATTTATATATTTACGCTTCTTTATTTAAGAACGCTAAAATTACTAAAAAAGTTTAATTATGAATACTGAAAAAGTTGTTGAACATATTGTTGAATGGTTAAAAGAATACGCAACAAGTGCAAAAGTAAATGGATTTGTAATTGGGATTTCTGGAGGAATAGATTCTGCAGTTACATCTACACTATGTGCTAAAACTGGATTTCCAGTTTTATGTGTAGAAATGCCAATTCACCAAGGAGAAAACCAAGTTTCTAGAGCAAAAGAACATATTTTACATTTAAAAAATAATTTTAAAAATGTGAATTCAACTGTGGTGAATTTAACAACTTCATTTGAAGAATTTAAATCTGTTGTACCAACTATTGAAAATACAGCTACAGTAAATATGTCTTTAGCAAATACACGAGCTAGATTACGTATGACTACATTATACTATTTTGCAGGTCTTTATGGATATTTAGTTGCTGGAACTGGTAATAAAGTTGAAGATTTTGGCGTTGGTTTTTTTACAAAATATGGAGATGGTGGTGTAGATTTAAGTCCTATTGCCGATTTAATGAAATCTGAAGTTTATAAAATTGCTGAATTTTTAGGCGTACCTACAAGCATACAAAAAGCGGCACCTACTGATGGTTTATTTGGAGATAGCAGAACTGATGAAGATCAGATTGGAGCAAGTTATAATGAACTAGAATGGGCTATGAATCAAGCAGAATTAGGCAAAACTATTAATGATTTTGAAAATAGAGAAAAAGAAATTTTTTCTATTTATAAAAACAGAAACAATGCCAACAAACACAAAATGGTAGCTATACCCGTTTGTAAAATACCAAAAGAATTAAAATAAAATATTACAATTTAAATGTAACTACTGGTAAATTGGCGTGGTTTGCTAAATCTTCGCCAATACTTCCATTAAATAAGTATGCCAAACCTTTTCGTCCGTGTGTGTTTAGCACAATAGCGTCTGCTTCAATTAATTTTGAAAAATTAAGTACGCCAGATTCTACAGAAATATCGTTATAAATATTTAGTGAAAAATCGTCTCCCAAATCAAAACCATCAATAAAATTCTTTATTGCTTCACTAGAATCTTTTGTTGTTTCAAAATTATGAATTGTATTAATTTTTAATAAGTGCAATTGAGCATTAAATAACAGTGTAAAATCTAATATTCTTTGAAAAGCGGATCTATATTCTACCTTAAAATTAGAAGCAAAAACAATATTTTTAATTTTAAAATCATCAATATCATTTTTTACAACTAAAACTGGAATTTTAGAATTTCTAACAACTTTCTCTGTATTTGAACCAATTAAAATTTCTTCAAGACCGGAAGCTCCTTGAGACCCCATTACAATTAAATCAACCTGTTGTTTTTTACTTTCGCTTAAAATACCTTCATAAGCTTTATGAAAATGCACAGAATCTTCAACTTCTAAACCATCTAAAAAAGGCAACTTTTTAAACTCTTCAAATTTTTCATGAGCTCTTTTTAAAAACAACAATGCAGTTGGTGCGTTATTTGTCATACCAAAACTTGTAGGATCAATAACACCTGAAGGCAGTTCTAACATGTGTAATAAAAAAATCTTAGAATTTGTTTGTTTAGCTATTGAAGCTGCAACTTTAGCAGCATATTGTGCTTGTTTCGAAAAATCAACTGGAACTAAAATACTCTTCATAAAAATATATTATTAATTACTATGCCTTTACGTAAAGTTAAGAATTTTAAATTAAAAAAAGAATGATTTTTTATAATTAAAAAATTGTTAGTATATTTGCATCGAATTATTACAGAATTGAGGATTGGAGGGGACGTAAGGTCCCCTCTTTTTATAAAATAAATGGATAAAAATAAAATTATAAATTTAGTAGATCAAGCAATAGAAGAAAACCCAGAGTTATTTTTAATTGATCTTAAATTTTTACCGGACAATAAAATTTATGTTGAAGTAGATGGTGATAATGGTATTGCTCTAAACGAATGCATACGAATTAGCCGAGCCGTAGAACATAACTTAGATAGAGAAGAAGAAGATTTTTCTTTAGAAGTAACATCTCCAGACATAGCAAACCCTCTAAAGATAAAACGACAATACATAAAAAATATAGATCGTACATTACAAGTTAAGTTAAAAGATAATTCTACAGTTGAAGGAAAACTTAACAACGTAAATGAAGAGGATATTGAGCTAGAGTGGAAAGCACGTGAACCAAAACCAATAGGTAAAGGAAAAGTTACAGTTATAAAAAAAGCAATAATACCTTTTGTGGATATTTTAGAAGCAAAGGTGAAAGTAATATTTTAATAAAATGAATGCATGGAAAATTTAGCATTAATTGAATCATTTTCAGAGTTTAAAGGAGATAAAAACATAGATAGAGTTACGCTAATGTCAATACTTGAAGAAGTATTTAGAGCTGCTTTAAAAAGAAAATTTGGATCTGATGATAACTTTGATATTATTATTAACCCAGATAAAGGTGATTTAGAAATATGGAGAAATAGAGTTGTTGTAGCTGATGGAATGTCTGAAGATGATAATGAAGAAATAGAACTTTCAGAAGCAAGACTAATTGAGCCTGATTTTGAAATTGGAGAAGACGTTTCTGAAGAAGTAAAATTAATTGATTTAGGAAGAAGAGCAATTTTAGCATTACGTCAAAACCTTATTTCAAAAATACACGAACACGATAGTACAAATACGTTCAAACATTTTAAAGAATTAGAAGGAGATATTTACAGTGCCGAAGTACACCACATTCGCCACAACGCAATTATATTACTAGATGATGATGGAAACGAAATTGTTTTACCAAAAAGCGAACAAATTCGTTCAGATTATTTTAGAAAAGGAGAATCAGTTCGTGGTATCATTAAAACAGTAGAATTACGTGGTAACAAACCTGTTATAATATTATCTAGAACTTCACCTCAATTTTTAGAAAAATTATTTGAGCAAGAAATTCCAGAAGTATTCGACGGTTTAATTACTATAGAAGGTGTTGCTAGAATTCCAGGAGAAAAAGCGAAAGTAGCAGTAGATTCTTACGACGATAGAATTGACCCAGTTGGAGCTTGTGTAGGTATGAAAGGTTCTCGTATACACGGAATTGTTCGTGAATTAGGAAACGAAAATATTGATGTAATTAATTATACAAAAAACACACAACTATTTATTTCTAGAGCATTAAGCCCTGCCAAAGTTGTTTCTATGAAAATTCATGAAGAAGAAGGTAGAGAAGATGGCAAAAAAGGAAGAGTTGACGTATTTTTATTACCAGAAGAAGTTTCTAAAGCAATTGGTAAAAATGGTGTAAACATTCGCCTAGCAGCTCAATTAACAGGCTTCGAATTAGACGTACAACGCGAAGGTGTTGAAGCTGAAGACGATGTAGAATTAACTGAATTCTCCGATGAAATTGAAGCTTGGATAATTCAAGAATTTAAAAAGATAGGTTTAGATACAGCACGTAGTGTACTTGAAAAAGATGTAGCTGAACTTTTAAAAAGAACTGATTTAGAAGAGGAAACTATTCTAGAAGTTCAAAAAATATTAAAAGAAGAATTTGAAGATTAAAAATTAATCCTTAAATTTTTCAACATAATTTGGCTAAAAGAAAAAATTATATGGCTGACAACAAAACATTGAGACTAAACAAAGTATTACGCGAATTAAACATTTCGTTAGATAGAGCCGTTGAGCACTTAACAAGTCATGGATATGACATTGAGGCGCGACCGACAACAAAAATATCTAACGAGGAGTACAATGTATTACTGGATGGTTTTCAAACTGACAGAAACAAAAAGGCAGCTTCAAAAGAGGTAAGTGAAGAAAAGCGAAAAGAAAAAGAAGCGCTAAGAATTGCTCTTGAAGAAAAGATGGAAAAACAACGTCTTGAAGAAGAAGCAAAAAAAGTTGTTGTTAAGGCTAAAGCTGAAAAATTAGAATTAAAAACAATTGGTAAAATAGATATTGAACATAAAAAGGAAGAACCAAGTACTCCTAAAGTTGAAGATACAAAACCAGTTGTTGAAGAAATTAAAAAAGAAGTACCTCCAAAACCTGAAGTACCTAAAGAAGTAATTGCTGAAACTCCAAAAGTTAAAGAGAAAAAGCAAGAAGAGAAAACTGTAGCTCCTAAAGAAATACAAAAGGAAGTTGTTAAAGAAACTCCGAAAGTAGTTAAAAAAGATGTACTAAAATCTCAAAAAGCAACACCTAAAAAGGAAATTATTAAAACAGAAAAACCAAAAATTGTTGAGCCTGTTGCAAAAAAAGAAGAAAAACCTGTAAAAGAAGAAAAAACTACAGAACCTTCTACACCTCAAACAATTGAAACAAAATACAAAAAATTATCAGGGCCTAAAATTACAGGTAAAACAATTGATTTAAAACAATTTGAAAAGCCTAAAAAGAAAAAACCTGAAGCTACAGCTAAAAAAGACAATGGTACAGATGCAAATAAAAAGAAGCGTCGTAGAATTGTTAAAAAAGCAAATCCTACTGGAGGAAATAGAAGACCTGGAGGACAACAAAATAGAGGTGGACACCAAAGAGGTCCTTTAAGAGGTGGCCCTAGAAAACCTATTGTTAAAGAAGAACCTACTGAAGCAGAAGTACAAAAACAAGTTAGAGAAACTCTAGAAAAACTTCAAGGTAAATCTAAAAAAGGAAAAGGAGCAAAATATAGACGTGATAAAAGAGATCAACACCGTCATCAAACTGAAATAGATCAAGAATTACAAGCTGCAGAAAGTAAAATTCTAAAAGTAACTGAATTTGTTACTGTTAGTGAAATTGCAACTATGATGAATATTCCAGTTACAAATATTATTTCTACTTGTATGTCGTTAGGAATGATGGTAACTATGAATCAACGATTAGACGCTGAAACGCTAACAATTGTTGCAGATGAATTTGACTATACAGTTGATTTTATTGGTGCTGAAGTAGAAGAATCAATAGAAGAACACTTAGATACTGAAGAAGAATTAGAAGGAAGAGCACCTGTTATTACTGTAATGGGACACGTAGATCATGGTAAAACATCTTTATTAGATTATATTCGTGAAGAAAACGTAATTGCAGGAGAATCTGGTGGTATTACACAACATATTGGAGCTTATGGAGTTGAATTAAAAAGTGGACAAAAAATAGCATTTTTAGATACACCTGGTCACGAGGCCTTTACGGCAATGCGTGCACGTGGTGGACAAGTAGCTGATATTGTAATTATTGTAGTTGCTGCTGATGATGATGTAATGCCGCAAACAAAAGAAGCAATTAGTCACGCACAAGCTGCTGGAGTACCAATTATTTTTGCTATAAATAAAATTGACAAACCAACTTCTAACCCAGAGAAAATTAAAGAACAACTTTCTCAAATGAATTTACTGGTTGAAGATTGGGGTGGTAAAATACAATCGCACGATATTTCAGCAAAAACCGGTTTAGGTGTAGATGATTTACTTGAAAAAGTAATTTTAGAAGCAGAAATGTTAGATTTAAAAGCGAATCCAAATAAAAATGCTGTTGGTACTGTAGTTGAAGCTTTATTAGACAAAGGTCGTGGATATGTTTCAACAATATTAGTACAAGAAGGTACTTTAAAAATTGGAGACTTTATGTTAGCTGGTAAACATAGTGGTAAAATTAAAGCTATGTTTGACGAACGTGGAAAAAATATGAAGAGCGCAGGACCTTCAACGCCAGTATCTATATTAGGTTTAGATGGTGCACCACAAGCAGGTGATAGATTTCATATATTTGAAGACGAAAAAGAAGCAAAACAACTTGCTACAAAACGTTCTCAGTTACAACGTGAACAATCTGTTAGAACACAGCGTCATATTACATTAGACGAAATTGGACGAAGAATTGCATTAGGAGAGTTTAAAGAATTAAACATTATATTAAAAGGTGATGTTGACGGTTCTGTAGAAGCTTTAACTGATTCATTCCAAAAATTATCAACTGATGAAATTCAAGTAAACATTATCCATAAAGGTGTTGGTGCAATTACAGAATCTGACGTACTATTAGCTTCTGCTTCCGATGCAATTATTGTTGGATTTAATGTAAGACCTTCCGGAAACGCAAGATTATTAGCCGACAATGAAGAAATTGATGTAAGAACATACTCTATTATTTACGATGCAATTAACGATCTTCGTGATGCAATGGAAGGAATGCTTTCTGCTGAAATAAAAGAAGAAGTTACTGGTAATGTTGAAATTAGAGAAGTTTATAAAATTTCTAAAGTAGGAAATATTGCTGGTTGTATGGTAACTAGTGGAAAAATATTTAGAAACTCTAAAATTAGAATTATTAGAGACAGTGTAGTAATTCATTCAGGTGAATTAAGTTCTTTAAAACGTTTTAAAGATGATGCCAAAGAAGTTGCTAAAGGATATGATTGTGGTATTCAAATAAAGAACTATAATAATATTGAAATTGGAGATGTTATTGAAGCTTACCAAGAAGTTGAAGTTAAAAAGAAACTAAAAAGAAACTAGTTTCTTTCTAAAATATTTAAACAAAAAATCGAGGCGTATACCTCGATTTTTTTTGTTTATATTTTTAATAAAATATTTAGCTTTTTTTATTTGCCAATTGACCACAAGCTGCATCAATATCCTTACCTCTACTTCTTCTAACATTTACAATTATATCATTCATTTCTAAAATACTAATATAATCATCTATTGCTTGAGGTCTTGCTTGTTGGAATTCGCCATCATCAATTGGATTATATTCAATTAAATTAACTTTACAAGGCACATATTTACAAAACTTTACTAAGGCACTTATAGCTTCTTTAGTATCGTTAATTCCTTCCCAAACAACATATTCGTAGGTTACTCTACTATTGGTTTTTGCATACCAGTATTCTAAAGATTCTTTTAGATCTACTAATGGAAATGCTTTACTAAAAGGCATTATTCTTGATCTAACTTCATCAATTGCAGAATGTAACGAAACAGCTAAATTAAATTTAACCTCATCATCTGCTAATTTTTTTATCATTTTAGGAACTCCAGAAGTTGAAACTGTAATTCTTTTTGGAGACATTCCTAAGCCTTCTTCTGAAGTAATTTTTTCTATAGATTTTAATACATTGTTATAATTCATTAAAGGTTCACCCATTCCCATAAAAACAATGTTTGATAATTTATGGTTGTAATACAACAAACTTTCTTGGTTTATTGCTGCAACTTGATCGAAAATTTCGTCTGGGTTTAAATTTCGCATTTTCTTTAAGCGTGCAGTTGCACAAAAATTACAATCTAAACTACAGCCTACTTGACTAGACACACAAGCAGTGGTTCTACTTCCTGCAGGAATTAAAACAGATTCTACCACTAAGCCATCGTGCAAACGCACAGCATTTTTTACAGTTCCGTCGGAACTACGCTGCATATCATCAACTTCTATATGATTAATTACAAAATGAGTTTCAAGCATGTGTCGTGTTTCTTTTGAAATATTGGTCATTTCTTCAAAAGAATGCGCACTTTTACTCCACAACCATTCATAAACCTGATTTCCTCTAAAAGCTTTTTCATTATTTTCAATAAAAAAATCTCGTAATTCGGTTTTGGTTAATGCGCGTATGTCTTTTTTTGTACTCATTTTTTAGTTTTGATTTAGAAAAGAAATTGTCTAAAAAGTAACACTTCTTAGACAATTAAACCTTTTAAAAAATTATATAATTTATATAATTAACATCGCATCTCCATACGAATAAAATTTATAACCTTCTTTTACTGCTTCTTCATAAGCTTCCATTAAAAAATCATACCCAGCAAAAGCTGCAGCTTGCATCATTAATGTAGATTTTGGAGTATGGAAATTTGTAATCATACAATTTGCTATACTAAAATCGTATGGAGGAAAAATAAATTTATTAGTCCATCCATTAAACGCATTTAAGCGACTATTTGAAGATACAGAACTTTCAATTGCTCTCATAACAGTTGTACCGACTGCACAAACTCTTCTTTTAGAATCAATTGCTTTATTTACAATAGCTACTGTTTCATCAGAAACTATTGCTTGTTCAGAGTCCATTTTATGTTTTGATAAATCTTCAACTTCTACAGGACTAAAAGTTCCCAAACCAACGTGTAATGTGATTTCAGCAAAATCTATACCTTTAATTTCTAATCTTTTCATTAAATGTTTTGAAAAGTGTAAACCTGCTGTTGGAGCAGCAACTGCACCTTCGTGTTTTGCATAAATAGTTTGGTAACGCTCTTCATCTTCTGGAGTTACTTCTCTTTTAATAAATTTTGGCAATGGAGTTTCTCCTAATTCTTCTAATTTTTTTCTAAATTCTTCGTAAGAACCATCATATAAAAAGCGTAAAGTTCTTCCTCTAGAGGTTGTATTATCAATAACTTCGGCAACTAAACTTTCATCATCTCCAAAAAATAATTTGTTTCCAATTCTTATTTTTCTAGCTGGGTCAACTAAAACATCCCACAATCTACTTTCGGCATTTAATTCTCTTAATAAAAACACTTCAATTCTTGCACCAGTTTTTTCTTTTTCACCATACATACGAGCTGGAAAAACCTTGGTATTATTTAAAATCATTAAATCTCCTTCATCAAAATAATTGATTAAATCTTTAAATTGTTTATGCTCAATAGTTTTTTCTTTTCTATTTAACACCATTAAACGCGATTCATCTCTATGTTCTGCAGGGTATTCAGCTAATAAATTTTCTGGTAATTCAAATTTAAAATGTGATAATTTCATATGTGATTTTTATTTTTTTTAGTATTATAAAAGTGTAAAATAGCAGCTAAACTCTCTAATTTAAGCAACCTACAAAAACTCTTATTTTATTGAATGAACGCAAATATACAACATCGGCATAGGCCTTGTCAAGTGATTTGCAATAAAACTTTGTTATTGAGAATATTAAATATATTATAAAGTGCACTTTTTAAAATCGTCCCAAAAAGTTGGATACGATTTTGACACCACATTTGGGTCTTCAATTTGAAGCGGAACCTTTAACGCTAAAGGTGCAAAAGCCATAGCCATTCTATGATCATTGTAAGTAGCTACTGCAATATTTTCATTATACTTAGTAGCTGGTTTTAAATGTAAAGTTTCATTTGTTATTACTACTTCCCCTCCTAATTTTTCAATCTCAACTTTTAAAGCTACCAACCTATCGGTTTCTTTAATTTTTAATGTATGAAGTCCTGTTAAAAAACATTCTAACCCTAAACCAAAACAAGTAACTGCTATTGTTTGTGCAATATCTGGAGCTCCTATTAAATTTAAATTTAGTGGTTTTTTATTTTTAATTTCTTGCTGTTGATTAGAAAGAATTATAGAATTTCCTTCAAAAATAGTTTCAACTCCAAAATTTTTATAAATTTCAGTTAAAACAGAATCGCCTTGGAGACTATTTTTTTTATATGAAGATAATGCTATTTTAGAATTAGGATTTAAAGCACATAAACTATAATAATAAGAAGCCGAACTCCAATCTGACTCAACAACTATTGTTTTTGGTGAAATACTTGATTTAGGTTTAATAGTTATGGAATCATCATCCCAAGATAGTTCAACTCCCAATTCAGCCAACAACGCTAATGTCATTTTAATATATGGAACCGAAGTTATTTCTCCTTTAAATTTTAATTGTAATCCATTTTTTAAAGTTGGAGCTATTAAAAGTAAGGATGTTATATATTGACTGCTAACATTTCCATCAATTTCAACAAAACTTTTAGTTATTTTTTTCCCAGTAATTTTTAATGGCGGATAACCTTCTTTTTCTACGTACTCTATTTTTGCCCCCAAAGAAGTTAATGCATCTACTAAAATTTTAATAGGCCTGTTTCTCATTCTATGCGAACCTGTTAGCACTATTTCAGAATTTTCTTTTACCGAAAAATACGATGTTAAAAATCGCATAGCAGTACCTGCGTGTCCAATATTAATTTCGTTTGAAGAGCTGGCTAATGCTTTTTGCATTAGTTTAGAATCGTCTGAGTTTGAAATGTTTTCGATGTTTAAATTTGGATAAAATTGTTGTAAAACCAGTAATCTATTGGTTTCGCTTTTAGACCCTGTAATTTGAATATCTTCGAAAACAATATTATTTAGTTTATCAATTTTCAACAATTCCATAAATTATAATTTATACTATATTAATAATACCATGTACTAGCAAGTACTTTAATTTTTTATTTCAGCCACAAAGTTAAACCTCAAACAATAGTTTCCAAATTTAGTGTTGTAAATCTCCAAAATTATATAAATTTACTTACTAACCTGGTAATTACATAATTGATTTAATAGGACTAAAATTAATTCAGGTTGATGTAAAACAACATCACTTTTTAATAAATTTATAATAACCAGCCATAAAAAGCCCATAAAATAAAGAACCTAATAATAGCTGACCTACAAAAACATACCAATTTTCAGGCCCAAAATATGCTGCAACCATTTCATTAAAACCTCCTGCTCTAAATATTTTTAAGCCAATTTTTACTATTGAAAATAACACTAAAAAACCAGCACCAAACCTTAGTGTTAAATCTAAAAAGGTTGCATTTTTATATTGATTCATATTACTTTAATTTTTTATTATTATGATGACGATCGTGATCTCGCTCTGTTTTAATATCCATTTTTTTATCAAACGCTGCTTGTAAATCAATTCCTGTTTGGTTGGCTAAACATAATACCACAAAAACAACATCAGCTAATTCTTCTCCTAAATCTTTGTTTTTATCACTTTCCTTTTCACTTTGCTCCCCGTATCTACGAGCAATAATACGAGCCACTTCACCAACTTCTTCTGTTAACTGAGCCATATTTGTTAATTCATTAAAATAACGAACACCATGTTCCTTTATCCAACTATCAACAGCTTTTTGTGCATTTTTTATATCCATTATGTAATATTTTATTAAAGATCAAACAAAGGTAATGAAGTTCTTAAAATAACTATCTATTTTAAATACTTCAAAAATTCTTCTCTAGAAATTTCATCAGCTCCTAAACTTTCTAAATGCGGATTATAAACCTGACAGTCTATTAATTTATATTTTTCTTTCTCCAGTTTTTGAACTAAATAAATAAACGCTAATTTTGAAGTATTACTTACTTTACTAAACATGCTTTCTCCACAAAAAACAGAGCCCAAATCAACACCATACAAACCACCAACTAATTCCTCTCCAAGCCATACTTCTACCGATTTTGCAATACCTTGCTTATGAAGATTTATATAAGCTTCTTGCATTTCATCGGTAATCCAAGTTCCACCTTGCCCCTCTCTTTCAATGGTTTTACAATTTGAAATTACCGCTTCAAAATTTTGATTAAAAGTAACTTTAAACATATCTTTTTTAATAAGCTGTCTCATACTTTTAGAAACTTTTAAATCTTTTGGAAACAACACCATTCGCTCTTTTGGACTGTACCAAATAATGGGCTCTCCAGGATTGTACCAAGGGAAAATTCCACTTTTATAAGCTAACAACAAACGCTCTAAAGATAAGTCGCCTCCTACTGCTAGTATCCCATCTTTATTAGCTAAATGTACTGGTGGAAAAACTAAATCTTTTGAAAGTAGATACATTTACAAATTTTTTAACAAAAATACAGAAACAAAAAAAACTGTCTAAAAAATAAAAACACATCAACCTACATTTAATATAGTTTCTCAATCTAATTTAGAATTAGATATTGAAATGCTAAAACAAGTTTAGCAGGATGCATTTTAAAACTTTTTAGACAGTTTTAAAATATTTATACTCCCTTTAAAAAGGTAAGTCATCTGGTTCATTATCATCAACTTTAGAGGTTGTCTCTAAATTATCTAATGGTGCTGGTGCAGCTCCTTGTGCTCCCTCTTCTTGTAATGGTTCTATTCTCCAGCCTTGAATTGCATTAAAATATTTAGCAACACCTTCTGGGTTTATCCATTCTCTTCCGCGTAAATTTATAGATACTTTTACGTCTTGTCCTACTTTATAACTATTTAACAAATCACATTTATCTTGAACAAATTCAATTAGCAACATTTGTGGATATTGTTCACTTGTAGTAACAACCATCTCTCTTTTTCTAAAACCACTTGCACCAAACGTTTGCTCATCGTTTATTAATTTAATTTTTCCAGTAACTTCCATGTTTCAAATTTTTTCATTAAAGGCGTTTAACACACCAAATCTTACATTTTTTCTCTAAAATAGATTTCACAAATGTAATTTTTTTACAACATCAAAACCAAAATATCACTTATGTTATTTTGTAAACTTATTAACATCAAAAAAATAATGCCTAAAAAATTAAACTTAAATAATAAGGTTTTATTTTTTAAGTTATATATAACATATATTCTATATTTGAATAATGGCTTCACACAAAAATGTACAAATAATACGTTGGGTTGTAATAATAACATCATTTATTATTGTAACGCTTATATTATGGAATACTTATGATTTTTTTCAAAAATTTAAAAATGAAGAACGCGCTAAAATGGAAATTTTGGCTGGTGCGTACGAACGATTCAGCGCATATGATTTGAATGCTGATTTTTCTTTAGAAGATAAAATTATTGGAAAAAATAATAATATTCCAATGATTATTACCAACGAAAAAGACAGTATTACACTATGGGCTAATTTAGATTCCATTAAAATAAAAAAACCTACTTATTTAAAAAAACAATTGGCTTTAATGAAAGGTCAAAATACACCTGTAACTGTAAGTCATAAAAAAGGAAATACAAAACAACTAATATATTATAGAGATTCCGATTTATTAACTAAATTAAAATACTACCCTATTGCATTAATTCTAATCTTATTTTTATTTGCAAGTGTAATTTACCTGTTTTTTAAGTCAAATAAAATTGCTGATCAAAATAAACTTTGGACTGGTATGGCTAGAGAAACTGCACATCAAATTGGTACACCATTATCTTCTTTATTGGGTTGGATTGAAATTTTAAAACTCGAAAAAACCGATGAAACCATTGTAAAAGAAATTGAAAATGATGTTAATAGACTTAATACAATTGCAGAACGATTTTCTAAAATAGGCTCAATTCCTATATTAAAAAAACATAATATTGTTGAAGCTACAAGTTCTGCCTTTAACTACTTAAAATCTAGAAGTTCTAAACAGGTTGTTTTTAATTTTAAAAGTATTAACCCTGAAATTCTAGTAGCAATTAATCTGCAACTTTTTAGCTGGGTTATTGAAAACCTCGTTAAAAATGCGATTGATTCTATGGAAGGGAAAGGTAAAATACACCTTTTAATAACAGAAGACGCTAAAAATGTAATAATCAAAATTACAGATACTGGAAAAGGTATTCCAAAACACCTTCAACAAAAAATATTTTCACCTGGATTTACAACTAAAAAACGTGGCTGGGGACTTGGATTATCTTTAGCAAAACGCATAATAGAAGATTACCATAATGGCAAAATAGCTGTATTAAAATCTGAATTAAAAAAAGGTACTACCTTTATAGTGGTTTTAAAAAAATAGCTTTATAAATTATCCGCTATTGCTTTTGCAGTATGTTCAAATTCTTCAGAACTCATTTTAACTTTTTTAATAAATTGAATGTCTTCCATTTTTTGTAAAGGAATTAAATGTACATGTACATGTGGAACTTCTAATCCTACTACAGCTAATCCAACACGCTCACACGGAATGGCTTTTTCAATTGCTAAAGCTATTTCTCTAGAATAACTAAACAATTTATTATAAAGTGTCTCTTCTAAATCAAACAATTTACTTACCTCTTTTTTAGGCACCACTAAGGTATGCCCTTTTGCATTTGGATTGATATCTAAAAAGACATAAAAATCTTCATTTTCTGCAATTTTATACGATGGAATTTCTCCATTTATTATTTTTGTGAATATAGAACTCATACAATAAATTTTAATCAAAAATAAGAAACCCTTCTCAATTTGACAATTGAAAAGGGTTTTAAAAAATTTAATTTTTTCAACTAATTTACTACCTCGAAATTTCTAAGACTTCAAAAGTCAACATTCCATTTGGCACTTGAATTTCGGCCGTTTCACCTACTTTTTTACCAAGTAATCCTTTTCCTATAGGAGAATTTACCGATAATTTACCTTCTTTTATATTTGTTTCAGAATCTGCAACTAAGGTATAATTAAACTCCATACCATTAGCGGTATTCTTTAATTTTACTTTAGAATGGATTAATATTTTAGAAGTGTCTAATTTAGATTCATCAATAATTCTTGCATTTGAAATAACTTCTTTTAGCTTCGCTATTTTTAACTCCAAAAGAGATTGTTCTTCTTTTGCAGCATGATATTCGGCATTTTCGCTTAAATCTCCTTTATCTCTTGCTTCAGCAATGTCATTACTCACTCTTGGACGTTCTACAGTTTCTAAATACTCTAAATCTTTCTTTAGATTTCTCATTCCTTCTTCAGAATAATACGAAATTTTACTCATAACTTATCATTTTATTAAATACAAAAAATCTCACAACTGAAAGATCAGAATGAGATTTAAAACAAATATACGAAATATTTGTAAATTGCGCACGTTTAACCATAAACGTAACTTAAAATTATGAGAAAATTATCTCTATTGTTTTTAGTACTATTATTTATTTCATGTGAGAAAAATGAAACAAATGATATTTTACCTGAATACAGTTTTAGTGTAACCGTAAATTTAAACCTTCCACAATATATAGAACTACAAGCTCCAGGCGGCTGGGCATATAATACTGGCGGAATACAAGGTATTATTATTCAAAACATTGGTATTGGAAGTCCACCCTATAAAGCATTTGAGTTAGCCTGCCCTAATTACGATTGTAATAGCCCTATGGAGTTTGATGGTAGTTTAAAATTAAAATGCCCTTGCGACGATAGTGAATATAGCATTTATGATGGCTCTCCTCAAACAGAAGGAAATATCCATTTTGCCAGGGAGTATAAAGTTACTCAAAGCGGCTCATCTTTAAATATTACAAACTTTTAACTATAGATAGCTTTTAAATTAAATCAGATTACTATTTTTGTCTGAAAGCATAAAAAAGTGAAAAATTATTTCTCATCAAATTTTAAATTAGGCGTTTTAGGCGGTGGTCAGTTAGGAAAAATGCTGTTAACAGAAACGCATAAATTCGATATTTATACAGCTATTTTAGACGGGGCAAAAGATGCTCCTTGTGCACAAATTTGTAACGAATTTCATCAAGGAGACTTATTAGATTTTGATACTGTTTACAATTTTGGTAAAAAAGTAGACTTACTAACTATTGAAATTGAACATGTTAATACCGAAGCACTCTTAAAATTAGAAGCAGAAGGTTTAAACATATATCCACAACCTAATGTTTTACAAATAATTCAACACAAAGGAAAACAGAAAGATTTTTTTGTAAAAAATAACATCCCAACTTCACCACACAAACGGTTTTCTACTTTAGAAGAACTAAAAAAAGAGACCTTACAATTTCCTTTTGTATGGAAATCTGCTCAATTTGGATATGATGGAACGGGTGTTAAAATTGTAAAAAACGAACAAGATTTAAACATTTTACCAGATACTGATTGTATTGTAGAGGAATTAATTCCGTTTAAAAATGAACTAGCTGTTATAGTTGCCAGAAATAAACGTGGAGAAATAAAAACATACCCAGTAGTAGAAATGGAATTTCATCCAGAAGCAAATCAGGTAGAATATGTTATTTGTCCGGCAAGAATTTCTAATGAAGTTGCGGATAAAGCTAGAAATATTGCTTTAAAAGTTGCTGAATCTTTTAAACATATTGGCTTGTTAGCTGTTGAGTTATTTCAAACTGAAAATGATGAAATACTTGTAAATGAAGTCGCTCCAAGAACACATAACAGCGGGCATTATAGTATTGAAGCTTCCTATACAAGTCAGTTTGAACAACACGTAAGAAGCATTTTAAACCTTCCTTTAGGAAACACTGAAAGTAAAGTAGCAGGAATTATGGTGAATTTAGTTGGCGAAGAAGGTTTTTCTGGTGATGTAGTTTATGAAAATATGGAAGAAATTCTAAAAATGGATGGTGTAACACCACATATTTATGGGAAAAAACAAACTAGACCTTTTAGAAAAATGGGGCATGTTACTGTTGTAAATACAGATCTGGATGAAGCTCATAAAATAGCTGAAAAAGTAAAAAACACAATAAGAGTAATTAGTAAATAGAAAAATTATGAGTAAAGTAGGAATAATAATGGGAAGTGATTCTGATCTTCCAATTATGCAACAAGCAATTGATATTTTAAAAAGTTTTGATATTGAAACGGAAGTTGATATTGTTTCAGCACATAGAACTCCTGAAAAATTATTTGATTACGCAAAAAATGCTCACAAAAGAGGAATCTCAGTAATAATTGCTGGTGCTGGAGGTGCTGCACATTTACCTGGAATGGTTGCTTCTATGAGTCCATTACCTATTATTGGAGTTCCTGTAAAATCTAGAAACTCTATTGATGGATGGGATTCTGTATTATCAATACTTCAAATGCCTGGTGGAGTTCCTGTTGCCACAGTTGCATTAGACGGCGCACAAAATGCAGGTATATTAGCTGCTCAAATTATTGGAAGCTCAAATAAAACTATACTTGATAAAATAGTACTTTATAAAGAAAATTTAAAAAGCAAAGTAATCAAAGCTTCTGAAAACATTAAAGATAAACTATAACAAAATACCTATTTTAGGTATAACAACAACTCCTTTTTTATTTTTATAACTAAACTTTGGAACCATTGTATTAATAACTAATTTATTGCTTTTATTTTTCATTTTTATATTTTTTTAAATTTCAAATTAATTTAAAAATATTATTTCTACAATTAACATACATTAATAACGCTTTTTACAGCAATAATAGTATAGTATATATGTATTTTAAAATACTTTTTTAGCAATAAACATACCTTAATTCAATTCGAATAAAACAAACAAATATTATAAATTGCACCAAAATCTATAAAACTGAAAATTATGACGAATCCATTATTGGAAACCTTTAATAAGCCCTATAATACAGCTCCATTTTCATTAATTAAAGTTGAACATTTTAAACCTGCATTTATTGAAGGAATTTCTTTAACAAAAGGTGAAATAGATCAAATTGTACAAAATCCAGAAACACCGTCTTTTAAAAACACTATTGAAGCACTAGAATATAGTGGACAAACCTTAGATAGAATTTCAAGCATTTTTTTTAATTTAAACTCTGCTGAAACTTCGGGTGAAATTCAACAAATAGCTCAAGAAGTATCTCCTTTACTTTCAGAATTTTCTAATGATATTACTTTAAATCAAAAATTATTCAATAAAATTAAAGTTATTTATGATAACAAAGAAAATTTAAACCTTACCGAAGAACAAAACACTTTACTTACAAAAAATTATAAAAGTTTTGTAAGAAACGGTGCTAATTTAAATGAGGAACAAAAAATTGAATTAAGAAAAATAGACACCAAACTTTCTCAATTAAAATTAAAATTTGGCGAAAATGTATTGGCTGAAACTCATGATTTTGAATTGCACTTAACAGAAAAAGAACAATTAAACGGTTTACCTGAAGGTGTAATTGAAGCTGCTGAATTAACCGCAAAACAAAAAAATAAAAATGGTTGGATATTTACTTTAGATTACCCAAGTTATGTTCCTTTTTTAACTTATTCAGCTAATCGAAACCTAAGAAAAAAAATGGCTATTGCTTTTGGAGCAAAAGCTTTTAGAAATAATAAAAACGACAATCAACAAATTGTTTTAGATATTGCCACCTTAAGACATAAAAGAGCTGTTTTATTAGGCTACAAATCGCATGCCGATTTTGTATTAGAAGAACGAATGGCTGAAACGCCACAAACAGTACTAACTTTTTTAAATGATTTATTAGAAAAAGCAAAACCTGCTGCAAATAAAGAATTTAAACAACTTACTGAGATTGCCAAAAAAGATGGTGTCGAAAAACTGGAAAAATGGGACAGCGCTTATTATTCAGAAAAATTAAAAAAAGAACTTTTTGATTTAGAAGAAGAAAAACTAAAACCCTTTTTTAAATTAGAAAACGTTATTGAAGGTGTTTTTCAAATTTCAAATAAATTGTATGATTTAAATTTTGAAGAAATATTTACAATAGACAAATACCACGAAGATGTAAAAACATTTAAAGTTACGGATACATCAAATAATTATATTGCCATTTTATATGCAGATTTTTTCCCAAGAAAAGGAAAGCGAAATGGTGCTTGGATGACCTCCTTTAAAAGTCAATGGAAAAAAGATAATGAAAACTCTAGACCACACATTTCAATAGTTTGCAACTTTACAAAGCCAACAGAAACAAAACCATCTTTATTAACTTTTAATGAAGTTACTACTTTATTTCACGAATTTGGACATGCTTTACATGGTATGTTAGCTAACACTACCTATCCAAGCTTATCTGGAACTAATGTTTTCTGGGACTTTGTAGAACTTCCAAGTCAACTACTTGAAAATTGGTGTTTCCAAAAAGAAGCACTCAACTTATTTTCAAAACATTATAAAACCAATGAATTAATTCCAATGGAATTGATCGAAAAAATTAAAAAATCTTCTAACTTTTTAGAAGGTTCTCAAACTTTACGACAATTAAGCTTTGGTATTTTAGACATGGAGTGGCACAGTAAAGACCCTTCAACTATAAATGATGTGAAAAAATTTGAACTAGAAGCTTTCAAAGGCACTCAACTTTTTCCTGATGTAAATGAAAACTGTATGAGCACTTCATTTTCACACATTTTTCAGGGAGGCTATTCCTCTGGCTATTATTCATACAAATGGGCAGAAGTTTTAGATGCAGATGCTTTTGCACTATTTATAGAAAAAGGAATTTTCGATAAAGAAACAGCAAATAAATTTAAAGTTCATATTTTAGAAAAAGGAGGCACAAAAAAACCTATAAAATTATATGAACTTTTTAGAGGAAAAAAACCGGATAATTCTGCTTTATTAAAAAGGGCTGGATTACTTAAATAAGTATATATTAATTCTAAAAAAGGGTAAATTTTTAATAGGTTTACCCTTTTTTTATATTCTTTTTAAATCAGAATACACTTTTTTTTACTTAAAAAAGTAGTAATTCCCCCTACTTAAGTAGTGATTTACCATATAAAACGTATGTAAAATCATACAAATGGTATGTTTTTTAGTGTAAATGGTAATTTATATTGTTTTATATTATAAATAGAACTACATTTGCATAGTAAACAATTCATAACCCCAATAATTAATCATGAATTTTTTTAAATTAAATAACCCCTAAAAGTTAAAAAACAACAGCAAGTTTATTCTGTTAGGATATTTTTTGCCGTTGTTTTTTATTTAAAATGAATAAATCAACCCCGACTTAAACCCCTAAAAATGAAACCCCTATATGCAATCCTAATACTATCTTTATCATTATTATGTTCTTGTTCATCCGCAGATGAGGATGTCAATTTATTTGAAACAAATAGTAAAGTTGAAGAAACAGCTACTACAGTAGCTTACTCGGAAATGGAAACTGAAATTTTAGATTTAATTAATGAATACAGAGAAGAAAATAACTTATCTACACTTAAAGTTCTAAATATTATATCAACTGAAGCAGATACTCATACAACTTTTATGATTACTAATGGAGAAGTTAGCCATGCAAACTTTAACGTTAGGGCAGAAAATTTGATAACTAATGCTGGAGCCAAGTTTGTATCAGAAAATGTTGCTTATGGTTATAGTACAGCCAAAGCGGTTGTTAATGGTTGGCTTAATAGCACTGAACATAGAAAGAATATAGAAAACCCTGACACCACTCATTTTGGTATTTCAACAAAATCTGATGATAATGGCAGAAACTATTTTACACATATTTTTATAAAAAAATAAAAACGATTTAAAAACCCCACAACATCTATTTTTTAATAATAACTAATTACTACTTAAAATGAATGCAACAAGTTTAAATATCAATAAAAAAGAGCCTATTTTAAAAATAGTAAAAAGTTCATTAAAAAATAAAAGCGTTAATGATAAAATATCTATTAACACTTTAACTCCAAATTTCAGCTTTAAAAATAATAAAGATGAAACTATAACAACTTTTAAAAGTATGTTATAAAAAGAAGCAGCCGCAAATAATTCCTTGAGAAAATTGTCGTCCCCACAACGGTAGTATAATCAAGTAAACTTATTTAACGACTGCTATTTTATATTTATAATTACTTCATTTTTATAATTATAAACTCTGTTCTTCTATTCATTTGATGTTCCTCTTCAGAACATTTTACATTATTAGCACATTTATTAACTAATTGAGTTTCTCCAAAACCTTCATACTTTGTAATTCTAGAAGCATCTATACCTTTAGAGATAATATACTCATACGTAGATTTAGCTCTATTATTAGATAATATCATATTATAAGCGTCATTTGCTCTACTATCGGTGTGAGATTCTAACCTAATCACCATACCTGGATATTTATTCATTAAATCAACAACCTTATTTAATTCAATAGCTGCATCTGGTCTAATATTATATTTATCCAAATCAAAATAAATAGTTTCAAGATCCGCCAAAACTACAACATCTTCTATTGGTTTCATAGCAATATTTAAATCTACTATCAATTCTTTTGCTTTTTCTAAACCATATGAATTAAAGTTTTTACTTACATCTTGGTATTTTTCTTTAGATCCTTTTAACACAAATTTTTCATCTCTAGGAATTAGGTGTTCATAAGCACCATCTTCTTCAGTTATAAAATAAGCTAATTCTTCACCGTTTTCTCTTGTTAACACAATTTTTGCGCCAGCTAAAGGCTCATTATTAACAGCATCATAAACCGTGCCTTTTAAAGTTAAAGGTGGTATTCTTGTAAAAGCATAAATATCATCTCCTCCAGCACCACCTTTTCTATTAGATGATACATAACCACTAAAACCGTCTTTTGCTAAATAATAGGCAATATCATCTTTTTTACTATTAATTGGCTCTCCTAAATTTATAACATTAACAATTTTGTTATTATCATCTTTAACTGATGCAAAAACATCCATTAAACCCAAGCCTACATGTCCTTCAGATGAAAAATACAATGTTCCATCTTCACTAATAAATGGAAAAGCTTCATTTCCTTCAGTATTTATTATAGCTCCTAAATTAACTGGAATATCTAATGTACCATCTTCTAGTATTGTACTAACATAAATATCTGTACCTCCAAAACCACCTGGCATATCTGATGCAAAGTATAGTTTTTTTCCATCTTTACTTAATGACGGATGATAAACTATATAATTAGGGTTATTTAAATTTGAAGGTTGAATATTTTCCCATTCCCCATCAATTAAATTTGCACTAAAAATTCCAACATGCATAATCCCTTGAGCATCGTTTATCTTTTTTGACTCATAATAGTTATTTCGAGAAAAATACATTTTTGTACCATCACTATTAAAAGTTGCTGGACCATCATGATGAATTGTATTTACACTTCCTGCTACTTTAGATGTTGCTTCAACAGAAGCTTCATCTTTAGAAACACTATATAAATCTAACATTGGTTGTTTATCCCAAGCGTACAACCTTTTAATAGAAACACCTTCATTTCTTGATGAACTAAATATTATTTCATTATTTAATTCAACGGCTCCAAACTCATTAAACTCAGTATTAATTGGTAATTTTTGGAGTGTGTTTTTTTCTAAGGTATTAAATATAGCGCTTGCTAAATCATCATTTTTAAAGAAACGTTTTACTCTAGAATCTTCTTCATTTCCGGCTTCTTTAAATTTTTTCATCCACTTTTTAGAAGCTTCATACTTTCCATTTGCACGTAAGGTTTGTGCATAATATAAATAATATTCAGAAGGTACATTTTCTTGTTTTACAACTTCTTTGTAAATTTCTAATGCTTTTTCTGGCTCACGCAACATAACGTAAGCGTCTCCAAGTTGTCGCATTGCATAATGCTTATTAAAACTTGTATCTATTAATTTTTCATATGTACCAATTGCTTTTACAAACGAAAAATTATTAAACTCTCTTTCTGCTCTTTTTTGTTTTGCTGTTTGTCCAAATACTGATGTACTTATTAAAACTAAAGCAACAAATAAAATACTTATATTTTTCATAATTCTCATCGTTTATTGGATTAAAAATATCTTGGAGATTTTTGTTTTCTTTTCAAAAATTTAAATTCATACATCAACAAAATCTCATGTGATCCTGAAGTATAAGGTCTAATTTCACCTGTAGGTATTTCATATGTATACCCGACTCTAAATTGATTTGTAACTTGAAAATCAACAAGTGCTCCTATTGCTTTTTGATCTCCATTAAATCTATAAGAACCTCCCAACCAGAACTTTTCGTTAAATAAAAAGTTAGCTGTTAAATCTGTAGAAATTGGAGCTCCTTTAGTATATTTAAACATAAAAGAAGGCTTTAATTTTAAATTTTCATTTAAATCAAAAACATAACCTCCAATTGCATAATAATGAACTCTTTCTAAAGCTGCATATTCTGTATCGTTATTTAAATCGTGATTTATTAATTTTGGTATTGATAAACCTGCGTACCATTTATTAGAATGCAATAATACACCTGCTCCAAAGTTTGAATTCCATCTATTTAACTTATCATTAAAATAAGGATCTTGATTAACTTCGGTTGCATTGTATAATTCTTCTGCTAATTTATAGTAAGTCATCCCTGCTTTTAAACCAAAACTTAAATCAATTTCTTCACTTGCTTTAATAGTATATGAAAAATCTGCATACATATAAGTAAAGTTTTCATAACCTGATTTATCATTTATAACAGACAAACCTAAACCAACTTGTTCATTTCTTAAAGGAGAATGAATAGATAATGTTTGTGTTTGTGGTCCTCCATCAAAACCAGCCCACTGATTTCTATTTAAACCTACAATACTTAATGCATCTCTACTACCTGCATAGGCTGGGTTGATAGCAATTGTATTGTACATATATTGAGTAAACTGTGGCAACTGTTGCGCATTAGAATATTCTAATCCTAAAATCAACATTACTGTAAGTATAATTATACGTTTCATAGATTTATTTTTTAGTTAGTTCCTAAATATATATATCCAGTAATAGGTTCAAAACCACTACTTAATACATTAACAATGTAATAATATGTTCCTGTTGGTAACTCTGTGCTTGAACCAATAGTTGCTCCTCCAGTGTTAAAGTTACCTTTCCAATCGTTTTGGTAATTACTTGATTGGAATACCATTTTACCCCAACGATTAAATATTTGAACATCAAAAGTAAAACCACAACCTTCTAATCCTGAGATTTCGAATTGATCATTAAATCCATCATTATTAGGAGTTACAACTTTTGAAATCTCTAATTCAGTAGTTGAACAAGGTAATACAACACAATCATCATTCACTTCTAAATATACTTTTATAATTCTACCACACTGTCCTGGCTCTGTATATGTAAATTCATATACACCTAAATTCACTATTGAAGGGTCAAAATAATCACCTGTTAGGCCGCCACTATCAAACTCATCTATCCAGGTACCTCCAGATTCATAATCATCAACTAATAACGTTGTAAGATCCATTTCTAAATCTTCAATACAAAGTATTACAACATTATCTATATTATCAATAGTTTCTGCAGTAAAATCTTCCGTTACTATAAAAGTTTCACTTAAAGCTGCACAACCATTATCCATATCAGTTACTGTTACTGTATAACTTCCTGCTTCTAATACTTCAATTGTTGCTGATGTTGCCCCATTACTCCATAAATAACTTGCGTCACCTTGAACTGTTGAACTACTTGCATCTAACATTACACTTTCTATTGAACATGTTAATTCAGAACCTCCTGTAATAACAGCAACTACTTCTGTAATGTTTTGTGTTACTGTAAAGATTTCACTTGTTAAAGAACATCCATTCTCTGAGTCTGTCACTGTTACTGTATAATCACCTGGCTCAGTTACATCAATTGTTGCTGTTGTTGCTCCAGTACTCCATAAATAACTTGCTTCACCTTGAACTGTTGAACTACTCGCATCTAATGTTACGCTTGTAATTTCACAAGTCAACTCTGATTCTCCTGTTATAATTGCAATAACATTTGTAATGTTTTGTGTTACTGTAAAAGTTTCACTTATTGCACTACATCCATTTTCTGAATCTGTCACTGTTACTGTATAATCACCTAGCTCAGTTACATCAATTGTTGCTGTTGTTGCTCCTGTACTCCATAAATAACTTACATCTCCTTGAACTGTTGAACTACTTGCGTCTAACATTACGCTTGTAATTTCACAAGTCAATTCTGATTCTCCTGTTATAATTGCAATAACGTCTGTAATGTTTTGTGTTACTGTAAAAGTTTCACTTATTGCACTACATCCATTCACTGAATCTGTAACGGTTACTGTATAATCACCTGGCTCAGTTACATCAATTGTTGCTGTTGTTGCTCCAGTGCTCCATAAATAACTTGCGTCACCTTGAACTGTTGAACTACTTGCATCTAATGTTACGCTTGTAATTTCACAAGTCAACTCTGATTCTCCTGTTATAATTGCAATAACATTTGTAATGTTTTGTGTTACTGTAAAAGTTTCACTTATTGCACTACATCCATTCTCTGAATCTGTTACGGTTACAGTATAATCACCAGGTTCAGTTACATCAATTGTTGCTGTTGTTGCTCCAGTGCTCCATAAATAACTTGCATCACCTTGAACTGTTGAACTACTTGCATCTAATGTTACGCTTTTAATTTCACAAGTCAATTCTGATTCTCCTGTTATAATTGCAATAACATTTGTAATGTTTTGTGTTACTGTAAAAGTTTCACTTATTGCACTACATCCATTCACTGAATCAATTACAGTTACTGTATAATCACCTGGCTCAGTCACATCAATTGTTGCTGTTGTTGCTCCAGTGCTCCATAAATAACTTGCGTCACCTTGAACTGTTGAACTACTTGCATCTAATGTTACGCTTGTAATTTCACAAGTCAACTCTGATTCTCCTGTTATAGTAACAACTGGTTTTTCTATATCTTCAGTTACCGTAATAAACGCGTAAGATGCACATCCATTTGTCTCATAAGATACTTCCAACCAGTAATTTCCTGGTTCATTAACTGTTATTTTTTTAGTTCTTTCACCAGTACTCCAAATATACCTTGCATCACTTGTACTTGTACTTCCATCTAACTCAACACTTGTAGTCCCACAAGATAAAACAGTTGTATCTGTTAAAATTATAGCTATTGGCTTTTCATTATCTTGAGTTACTTGTACATAATCACTCATTGTACAACCATTATCGCCATCTGTAATTGTTATCGTATAAACTCCTGGTACACTTACAGTAATCTCTTCTGTTGTTGCGGTATAATTATTTGGACCGCTCCAAGCATAACTTAATTCTGCTGACTGATTATCTGAATTTCCGTTTGCATTTAATGTAATTTCTTCCAATGCACACGTTAATTCTGCATTTCCTGTAATTTCTACACTTGGTGTTACAATATCTTGTAATACTGTTACACTGTCTTCTTCTGAACATCCATTATCTCCATCTGTTACAACTACTGTATAAACTCCTGGTGAACTTACTGTTATCTCTTCTGTTGTTGCGGTATAATTATTTGGTCCGCTCCAAGCATAACTTAATTCTGCTGACTGATTATCTGAATTTCCGTTTGCATTTAATGTAATTTCTTCCAATGCACATGTTAATTCTTCATTTCCTGTAATATCTGCACTTGGTGTTACAATATCTTGTAATACTGTTACACTGTCTTCATTTGAACATCCATTATCTCCATCTGTTACAATTACAGTATAAACTCCTGGTACACTTACAGTAATCTCTTCTGTTGTTGCGGTATAATTATTTGGACCGCTCCAAGCATAACTTAATTCTGCTGACTGATTATCTGAATTTCCGTTTGCATTTAATGTAATTTCTTCCAATGCACATGTTAATTCTTCATTTCCTGTAATATCTGCACTTGGTGTTACAATATCTTGTAATACTGTTACACTGTCTTCATTTGAACATCCATTATCTCCATCTGTTACAATTACAGTATAAACTCCTGGTGAACTTACTGTTATCTCTTCTGTTGTTGCGGTATAATTATTTGGTCCGCTCCAAGCATAACTTAATTCTGCTGACTGATTATCTGAATTTCCGTTTGCATTTAATGTAATTTCTTCCAATGCACATGTTAATTCTTCATTTCCTGTAATATCTGCACTTGGTGTTACAATATCTTGTAATACTGTTACACTGTCTTCATTTGAACATCCATTATCTCCATCTGTTACAATTACAGTATAAACTCCTGGTACACTTACAGTAATCTCTTCTGTTGTTGCGGTATAATTATTTGGACCGCTCCAAGCATAACTTAATTCTGCTGACTGATTATCTGAATTTCCGTTTGCATTTAATGTAATTTCTTCCAATGCACATGTTAATTCTTCATTTCCTGTAATATCTGCACTTGGTGTTACAATATCTTGTAATACTGTTACACTGTCTTCATTTGAACATCCATTATCTCCATCTGTTACAATTACAGTATAAACTCCTGGTGAACTTACTGTTATCTCTTCTGTTGTTGCGGTATAATTATTTGGTCCGCTCCAAGCATAACTTAATTCTGCTGACTGATTATCTGAATTTCCGTTTGCATTTAATGTAATTTCTTCCAATGCACATGTTAATTCTTCATTTCCTGTAATATCTGCACTTGGTGTTACAATATCTTGTAATACTGTTACACTGTCTTCATTTGAACATCCATTATCTCCATCTGTTACAATTACAGTATAAACTCCTGGTGAACTTACTGTTATCTCTTCTGTTGTTGCGGTATAATTATTTGGTCCGCTCCAAGCATAACTTAATTCTGCTGACTGATTATCTGAATTTCCGTTTGCATTTAATGTAATTTCTTCCAATGCACATGTTAATTCTTCATTTCCTGTAATATCTGCACTTGGTGTTACAATATCTTGTGTAACTTCTAAATTAGAAGATGTTACTGTACATCCATCATCTCCATCTTTTACAATTACATAATAAGTGTCTGGTGTTTCTGCTGAATACGTAGCTGATGTTGCTCCTGTAATTGCTCCTGAAGCATTGTACCATTGGTAAGAAGGTGTTCCATCTACTACTGGCACAGCTGTTAATGTTAAACTTGTAACCGCACAAGTCAATTCTCCTGCGCCACTTACTGATACCGTTGGATCTGTTATGTCTTGTGTAACTTCTAAATTAGAAGATGTTACTGTACATCCATCATCTCCATCTTTTACAATTACATAATAAGTGTCTGGTGTTTCTGCTGAATACGTAGCTGATGTTGCTCCTGTAATTGCTCCTGAAGCATTGTACCATTGGTAAGAAGGTGTTCCATCTACTACTGGCACAGCTGTTAATGTTAAACTTGTAACCGCACAAGTCAATTCTCCTGCGCCACTTACTGATACCGTTGGATCTGTTATGTCTTGTGTAACTTCTAAATTAGAAGATGTTACTGTACATCCATCATCTCCATCTTTTACAATTACATAATAAGTGTCTGGTGTTTCTGCTGAATACGTAGCTGATGTTGCTCCTGTAATTGCTCCTGAAGCATTGTACCATTGGTAAGAAGGTGTTCCATCTACTACTGGCACAGCTGTTAATGTTAAACTTGTAACCGCACAAGTCAATTCTCCTGCGCCACTTACTGATACCGTTGGATCTGTTATGTCTTGTGTAACTTCTAAATTAGAAGATGTTACTGTACATCCATCATCTCCATCTTTTACAATTACATAATAAGTGTCTGGTGTTTCTGCTGAATACGTAGCTGATGTTGCTCCTGTAATTGCTCCTGAAGCATTGTACCATTGGTAAGAAGGTGTTCCATCTACTACTGGCACAGCTGTTAATGTTAAACTTGTAACCGCACAAGTCAATTCTCCTGCGCCACTTACTGATACCGTTGGATCTGTTATGTCTTGTGTAACTTCTAAATTAGAAGATGTTACTGTACATCCATCATCTCCATCTTTTACAATTACATAATAAGTGTCTGGTGTTTCTGCTGAATACGTAGCTGATGTTGCTCCTGTAATTGCTCCTGAAGCATTGTACCATTGGTAAGAAGGTGTTCCATCTACTACTGGCACAGCTGTTAATGTTAAACTTGTAACCGCACAAGTCAATTCTCCTGCGCCACTTACTGATACCGTTGGATCTGTTATGTCTTGTGTAACTTCTAAATTAGAAGATGTTACTGTACATCCATCATCTCCATCTTTTACAATTACATAATAAGTGTCTGGTGTTTCTGCTGAATACGTAGCTGATGTTGCTCCTGTAATTGCTCCTGAAGCATTGTACCATTGGTAAGAAGGTGTTCCATCTACTACTGGCACAGCTGTTAATGTTAAACTTGTAACCGCACAAGTCAATTCTCCTGCGCCACTTACTGATACCGTTGGATCTGTTATGTCTTGTGTAACTTCTAAATTAGAAGATGTTACTGTACATCCATCATCTCCATCTTTTACAATTACATAATAAGTGTCTGGTGTTTCTGCTGAATACGTAGCTGATGTTGCTCCTGTAATTGCTCCTGAAGCATTGTACCATTGGTAAGAAGGTGTTCCATCTACTACTGGCACAGCTGTTAATGTTAAACTTGTAACCGCACAAGTCAATTCTCCTGCGCCACTTACTGATACCGTTGGATCTGTTATGTCTTGTGTAACTTCTAAATTAGAAGATGTTACTGTACATCCATCATCTCCATCTTTTACAATTACATAATAAGTGTCTGGTGTTTCTGCTGAATACGTAGCTGATGTTGCTCCTGTAATTGCTCCTGAAGCATTGTACCATTGGTAAGAAGGTGTTCCATCTACTACTGGCACAGCTGTTAATGTTAAACTTGTAACCGCACAAGTCAATTCTCCTGCGCCACTTACTGATACCGTTGGATCTGTTATGTCTTGTGTAACTTCTAAATTAGAAGATGTTACTGTACATCCATCATCTCCATCTTTTACAATTACATAATAAGTGTCTGGTGTTTCTGCTGAATACGTAGCTGATGTTGCTCCTGTAATTGCTCCTGAAGCATTGTACCATTGGTAAGAAGGTGTTCCATCTACTACTGGCACAGCTGTTAATGTTAAACTTGTAACCGCACAAGTCAATTCTCCTGCGCCACTTACTGATACCGTTGGATCTGTTATGTCTTGTGTAACTTCTAAATTAGAAGATGTTACTGTACATCCATCATCTCCATCTTTTACAATTACATAATAAGTGTCTGGTGTTTCTGCTGAATACGTAGCTGATGTTGCTCCTGTAATTGCTCCTGAAGCATTGTACCATTGGTAAGAAGGTGTTCCATCTACTACTGGCACAGCTGTTAATGTTAAACTTGTAACCGCACAAGTCAATTCTCCTGCGCCACTTACTGATACCGTTGGATCTGTTATGTCTTGTGTAACTTCTAAATTAGAAGATGTTACTGTACATCCATCATCTCCATCTTTTACAATTACATAATAAGTGTCTGGTGTTTCTGCTGAATACGTAGCTGATGTTGCTCCTGTAATTGCTCCTGAAGCATTGTACCATTGGTAAGAAGGTGTTCCATCTACTACTGGCACAGCTGTTAATGTTAAACTTGTAACCGCACAAGTCAATTCTCCTGCGCCACTTACTGATACCGTTGGATCTGTTATGTCTTGTGTAACTTCTAAATTAGAAGATGTTACTGTACATCCATCATCTCCATCTTTTACAATTACATAATAAGTGTCTGGTGTTTCTGCTGAATACGTAGCTGATGTTGCTCCTGTAATTGCTCCTGAAGCATTGTACCATTGGTAAGAAGGTGTTCCATCTACTACTGGCACAGCTGTTAATGTTAAACTTGTAACCGCACAAGTCAATTCTCCTGCGCCACTTACTGATACCGTTGGATCTGTTATGTCTTGTGTAACTTCTAAATTAGAAGATGTTACTGTACATCCATCATCTCCATCTTTTACAATTACATAATAAGTGTCTGGTGTTTCTGCTGAATACGTAGCTGATGTTGCTCCTGTAATTGCTCCTGAAGCATTGTACCATTGGTAAGAAGGTGTTCCATCTACTACTGGCACAGCTGTTAATGTTAAACTTGTAACCGCACAAGTCAATTCTCCTGCGCCACTTACTGATACCGTTGGATCTGTTATGTCTTGTGTAACTTCTAAATTAGAAGATGTTACTGTACATCCATCATCTCCATCTTTTACAATTACATAATAAGTGTCTGGTGTTTCTGCTGAATACGTAGCTGATGTTGCTCCTGTAATTGCTCCTGAAGCATTGTACCATTGGTAAGAAGGTGTTCCATCTACTACTGGCACAGCTGTTAATGTTAAACTTGTAACCGCACAAGTCAATTCTCCTGCGCCACTTACTGATACCGTTGGATCTGTTATGTCTTGTGTAACTTCTAAATTAGAAGATGTTACTGTACATCCATCATCTCCATCTTTTACAATTACATAATAAGTGTCTGGTGTTTCTGCTGAATACGTAGCTGATGTTGCTCCTGTAATTGCTCCTGAAGCATTGTACCATTGGTAAGAAGGTGTTCCATCTACTACTGGCACAGCTGTTAATGTTAAACTTGTAACCGCACAAGTCAATTCTCCTGCGCCACTTACTGATACCGTTGGATCTGTTATGTCTTGTGTAACTTCTAAATTAGAAGATGTTACTGTACATCCATCATCTCCATCTTTTACAATTACATAATAAGTGTCTGGTGTTTCTGCTGAATACGTAGCTGATGTTGCTCCTGTAATTGCTCCTGAAGCATTGTACCATTGGTAAGAAGGTGTTCCATCTACTACTGGCACAGCTGTTAATGTTAAACTTGTAACCGCACAAGTCAATTCTCCTGCGCCACTTACTGATACCGTTGGATCTGTTATGTCTTGTGTAACTTCTAAATTAGAAGATGTTACTGTACATCCATCATCTCCATCTTTTACAATTACATAATAAGTGTCTGGTGTTTCTGCTGAATACGTAGCTGATGTTGCTCCTGTAATTGCTCCTGAAGCATTGTACCATTGGTAAGAAGGTGTTCCATCTACTACTGGCACAGCTGTTAATGTTAAACTTGTAACCGCACAAGTCAATTCTCCTGCGCCACTTACTGATACCGTTGGATCTGTTATGTCTTGTGTAACTTCTAAATTAGAAGATGTTACTGTACATCCATCATCTCCATCTTTTACAATTACATAATAAGTGTCTGGTGTTTCTGCTGAATACGTAGCTGATGTTGCTCCTGTAATTGCTCCTGAAGCATTGTACCATTGGTAAGAAGGTGTTCCATCTACTACTGGCACAGCTGTTAATGTTAAACTTGTAACCGCACAAGTCAATTCTCCTGCGCCACTTACTGATACCGTTGGATCTGTTATGTCTTGTGTAACTTCTAAATTAGAAGATGTTACTGTACATCCATCATCTCCATCTTTTACAATTACATAATAAGTGTCTGGTGTTTCTGCTGAATACGTAGCTGATGTTGCTCCTGTAATTGCTCCTGAAGCATTGTACCATTGGTAAGAAGGTGTTCCATCTACTACTGGCACAGCTGTTAATGTTAAACTTGTAACCGCACAAGTCAATTCTCCTGCGCCACTTACTGATACCGTTGGATCTGTTATGTCTTGTGTAACTTCTAAATTAGAAGATGTTACTGTACATCCATCATCTCCATCTTTTACAATTACATAATAAGTGTCTGGTGTTTCTGCTGAATACGTAGCTGATGTTGCTCCTGTAATTGCTCCTGAAGCATTGTACCATTGGTAAGAAGGTGTTCCATCTACTACTGGCACAGCTGTTAATGTTAAACTTGTAACCGCACAAGTCAATTCTCCTGCGCCACTTACTGATACCGTTGGATCTGTTATGTCTTGTGTAACTTCTAAATTAGAAGATGTTACTGTACATCCATCATCTCCATCTTTTACAATTACATAATAAGTGTCTGGTGTTTCTGCTGAATACGTAGCTGATGTTGCTCCTGTAATTGCTCCTGAAGCATTGTACCATTGGTAAGAAGGTGTTCCATCTACTACTGGCACAGCTGTTAATGTTAAACTTGTAACCGCACAAGTCAATTCTCCTGCGCCACTTACTGATACCGTTGGATCTGTTATGTCTTGTGTAACTTCTAAATTAGAAGATGTTACTGTACATCCATCATCTCCATCTTTTACAATTACATAATAAGTGTCTGGTGTTTCTGCTGAATACGTAGCTGATGTTGCTCCTGTAATTGCTCCTGAAGCATTGTACCATTGGTAAGAAGGTGTTCCATCTACTACTGGCACAGCTGTTAATGTTAAACTTGTAACCGCACAAGTCAATTCTCCTGCGCCACTTACTGATACCGTTGGATCTGTTATGTCTTGTGTAACTTCTAAATTAGAAGATGTTACTGTACATCCATCATCTCCATCTTTTACAATTACATAATAAGTGTCTGGTGTTTCTGCTGAATACGTAGCTGATGTTGCTCCTGTAATTGCTCCTGAAGCATTGTACCATTGGTAAGAAGGTGTTCCATCTACTACTGGCACAGCTGTTAATGTTAAACTTGTAACCGCACAAGTCAATTCTCCTGCGCCACTTACTGATACCGTTGGATCTGTTATGTCTTGTGTAACTTCTAAATTAGAAGATGTTACTGTACATCCATCATCTCCATCTTTTACAATTACATAATAAGTGTCTGGTGTTTCTGCTGAATACGTAGCTGATGTTGCTCCTGTAATTGCTCCTGAAGCATTGTACCATTGGTAAGAAGGTGTTCCATCTACTACTGGCACAGCTGTTAATGTTAAACTTGTAACCGCACAAGTCAATTCTCCTGCGCCACTTACTGATACCGTTGGTAAATCATTAATTGTAATAGATTGCGTACTACTATTAGGACAAGTACCAGAAGTTGTATACATTACATTATATGTACCAGGTGTTGAAGCATCTAAATCTACCTCCCCTGTATTTGCATTTATAACCAATCCAGCTGTTGAACTGAATGTTCCGCCAGATAATCCTGTTATTATCGGTGCTGGATCAGTTGCATCTGCACAATATGGTGAACCTGAATAACTGAAACTAGCGTCGTCTAAGGCGTTAATGGTTACCGTAAAACTCTCCTCATCACTACAAGAACCATCTGCATCATAAATCCAAACTGTTTGAGAACTAGTAATTGGACTTGTTATTTTAGTTCCTCCTAAAGACTGACTATTATTGTAATAAGCTTTATTATTTGTTAAATTTGTTCCAGTAATTGGTAAATTATCCAAATCAAAACTAACACATGCTGTTTGAGGACCTGGATTTGTTATCACTGGCACATCATTAATATTTACTGTTATATCTACCGCAGCTTTACACAAACTTGAAGTTAAAGTAACTTCTGCCCATAAATCTGTTATAGTATTTAAATTAACATTTGTAGCTGAGCTAATTAACGTTCCTGACCCTTCTGGATCTCCATCATACCAAGCCACTGTTCCTATTTCACTATCTAATACTGCAGTATCATGTGCAGTTAAATCTGTAGACGTTTCATCTGAACAAATAGTAAAAGATGCATCTACTGGAGTTGGTAATGGATTTACAATAAATTGATATAATTTTCTACAACCTGGTATATTGCTACACCCTGCATAATATTTATATGTTCCCGGAACGTTAGTATCAAGATTAGCATCTGTAATAGGACTAAAATTGCTTCCTGTATGTATACTTGACCCTCCAGATTCTACCGTAAACCATTCTAAATTCCCAGCTACAGTAACTAATGAATAATCAATCTTAATTTTTATATAATCTACATGAGCGCTTCTATCCCCATTAATATTAACCTCTAAAGTTGCTCCAAAATTATTATTTTTTACTTCAGCAACAGTCCACGAAGTACCCCATGTATCTGTAGCTCCTCCATAGGTTACCAAACTACTAGAGTCCGTTCCCCAAACACTCGTTTTCTTTTTATCATTTCCAACAGCACTTCCAGATTTCAGAAGGCGCATTTCGGTATCTTTAACTCCATTTGACCCATATGAAGAAGAAGCCCATCTATTTACAATAACCGTTATACCTTCAATTGTGGCATCACTAGGAATTGATGAAAAATTAAAATTAGTTGCTTTTAAATTTTTTGAATCTCCAGATTGATATGCCAAACTAGCTGTTTGACCGTCATCACTACCTATATTATTAGGATTACCCCAACTATCTCCAGAACCACTATTTACTCCAGTTCCTGCATATGTTTCTAAAGTTAAATCTGTTTTTTCTCCTGCAGTTGGGCAAATTATATTTGAGTTAAATTCACCACTCGTACCTCCTTGACAAATAGTTACTATTTGATCTTCGGCACAAGGAATAATTTTTTTAGTAGGAGTTGGAAATTGTTGAATAGGATTACAAGAAGTGTCTAGAAAATTTAATTCTGAAGTACTCACCTCTATTTCACTTGTACCACAAACACCATTAGATATTAGCTGATACGACAATACAATATTTTCTTGATCTTGAAGATAATCAACATCCCATTCTATTTCCCCTGCATTATTTACTACAAAAGAACCTTTTGTTACTGAAATTGAAGAATTCACCAATTCAAAATCAGATTCAATTTTTTCAACATTAAAAACCCCACTACTTGGCGCTTTTGCTACCCATGATAATTGAGCAAAAATTGCTGCATAAATATTATTTAAATCTGTTGCGTTAACACCAGCATAAAACCCTGAATTTTGCATTTCAGTTAGGGTATTTACTGCAGTAGAATTTGTTGAAAAACCAATGGTATAGATATTTGCTAAAGACTGAGCCGCAAGAGCTTCTTGAATGGCTCTTGTTGAAGGATCACCATTACCATTATCCCTATTTGCCTGTCCATCTGATAAAAATATAATTGTTCTTGTTAATGCACAATTAGTAGAATTTGAAAAAGCAGCAACAGCCTTTTCAATTCCATCTTCCATATTAGTATTACCATTAGCCCTGAAATTACCATAATATCCAGAATTCCAAAAATTACCACCAAAATCATTCAAATTATTTGACAAACCTTGAACAAGGCTTGCTGAACTACTAAATTTTACAACCCCAATTTTACTGTCGGGATGACGGTTAGAATCCGTTAAAAAATTTGTTACAAACGTAGAAGCGGCATCTGTCGCATCCTCTATTCGTGTACCTGTAGCCATACTACCTGAAACATCAATAACTAATATTACTTCTAAAGGTGTAGAAGCATTTCCATAACCTGTCAAATTTAATTCAACATCTATTAATTTCCCGCAAGCTAAGTCCTCTCCTACATCAATTGATCTTACAGCTGTTACCTGTGCGTAAGAAAAAGATGAAACTAAAAACAAGAATATTAGCAAAAGCTTTAATCCATTTTTAGGTTTTTTTATTCCAAAATATTGTAATGTTTTTTCCATTGCTAATTGTTTTATTTATTATTAACCTGAAACATGTGTGCTATAATTTAACTATTAACCCTCGCTAGGGTCAATAATAAACGATTTAAGTATAATACTCTTGCTGTAATTTTCGCAATTTTCAGAACTTGCTATTATCTGAACACAAGACCATTTATTCATACTAGTACCCGTAGGTGCAGTTACATATATAAGAAAATCAATAGATTCTCCTATACTTAATGAAATTTTATCAATAGGATTTTTATCTTTATCTAAAAACCTATAATTCAAAAAAACATTATTTTCCGTGCTAGTACTATCAACATTAGAACAAGTGTTATTAACATCTTTTGATGTTAAAACATAAACACCTTCAGAGCTCCCTTTATTCACCATAGTCATTTTATAATAAGAACCCTTAGAGGAAACATCTTTTATTGTTGTATTTCTATAAGCAGTTATTTCAATATCACAATCAGATGATTGGGCTGAAATTTCTATCGAAAAAAATAAGGCTAAAAAAAGTATTGAATTGGTTAAAATAGTTAAAGTAATTTTTTTCATAATATTTTTATTTAATTAAAACTAATCTTGAAATCAAAAAATGATTTTCAAAAATTAATTCAGTAATAACATTTACTAAATTGTATATTTAAATTATGGGGTCTACAAAACATTCTAATGAAAAAATCCATTAGATTATATAGTGGGGAATTCTATATAGAGCCTATTTTGTGGGGTCTAAAAATTTGAGTCTTGTGGGGAGCATTTCTCAATTACATAACAAATATAAAACAGATTTTAATTATTATTACATTTCTAATGTCTTATTTTGCAACAACTTAACAAATGGTTGCATTTTAACAATAAATGGTAAAAAAATGTTAAATTATTACATCCAAAATACAAAAACAACACTTAAAATACATATATTTAATTGAATTACAGATATTTAACCTTAAAAATAAGATGTACTTCTAAGTAAAAAACACCATTTTAAATTAATTTTAACTATAAATGTTTTTATATTCATTCAATTCAATAAATAATATTATATTTTTGTAACTTACTAATAGAAAAATTATTATGAATAAATATGATGTAGCCGTTATAGGCTCTGGACCTGGAGGGTATGTTGCTGCAATACGTTGCGCACAATTAGGATTAAAAACTGTTATTATTGAAAAATACAATACTCTTGGCGGTACCTGTTTAAATGTAGGGTGTATCCCTTCGAAAGCATTGTTAGATTCATCGCACCATTATTATGATGCAACTAAACATTTTGCAACCCACGGTATAGAAACAAAAGGTTTAGAAGTGAATTTTAAACAAATGATTGCGCGTAAAAACGAAGTAGTTTCTCAAACTTCTGGTGGTATCAATTATTTAATGGATAAAAATAAAATTGACACATTGCAAGGTATTGGTAGCTTTAAAGATGCTACACATATTACAATTACAAAAGAGGATGGCACTTCTTCAGTAATTGAAGCTGAGAAAACAATTATTGCAACAGGGTCAAAACCATCAACCTTACCATTTATAGAAATTGATAAAAAAAGAGTAATTACTTCTACAGAAGCGTTAAGTTTAACCGAAATACCAAAACATTTAATTGTTATTGGTGGTGGTGTAATTGGTTTAGAACTTGGTTCTGTATACAGCCGTTTAGGTTCTCAAGTATCTGTTATTGAATATATGCCAACCATTACTCCCGGTATGGATGCAATGCTATCAAAAGAATTACAAAAATCCTTAAAAAAACAAGGAATTAAATTTTTCACTAGTCATAAAGTAACTTCAGTTGTAAACAATGGAGATGAAGTTGTAATAACTGCAGATAATAAAAAAGGTGTCCCAACAGAATTCAAAGGAGATTACACTTTAATTTCTGTAGGTAGAAAACCGTATACTAAAGGTTTAGGATTAGAAAATGTAGGTATTAAAACTACTGAGCGTGGACAAATTGAAACCAACGAGCATTTACAAACCAACGTTTCTAACATTTACGCAATTGGTGATGTTGTTAAAGGCGCCATGTTAGCTCACAAAGCTGAAGAAGAAGGTACTATGGTTGCCGAAATAATTGCAGGTCAAAAACCACATATAGACTATAACTTAATTCCTGGCGTTGTTTATACTTGGCCAGAAGTTGCCGCTGTTGGTAAAACTGAAGAAGAATTAAAAAAAGCTGGCATCAAATACAACTCCGGAAGTTTTGCAATGCGTGCTTTAGGAAGAGCTAGAGCTAGTATGGATATTGACGGACAAATTAAAGTATTAGCTGATGCTGAAACTGATGAAATTTTAGGTGTACATATGATTGGTGCTAGAGCTGCTGATATGATTGCTGAAGCTGTTATCGCTATGGAATTTAGAGCTTCTAGCGAAGATATTGCACGTTCATCACACGCACACCCTACATTTACTGAAGCTTTTAAAGAAGCATGTTTAGATGTAAATAATAGAGCTATACATAGTTAAATCTAAAACCAACATTCGTTATTTCAAACCCATTTCAGGTTCACATAACAATTGGCAAACAATTTAATGAGATTCTGAAACAAGTTAAGAATGACGGGTATCAAACAATTAGAATAATAACAAAAAAGTCCTTTCATATTGAAGGGACTTTTTTATTTTTGCTACAATGCAACGTACAAATCAAGCAATTCAGGTTAGCAATATTTCTGAATTTAAATCGAATCTTTTAAAATGGGCGCAGCAATTTAAAACTGCTGTTTGGCTAGATAGTAACAACTATCAACAAAAACATTCAAATTTTGATGCTGTTTTGGCTGTAGATGGTTTTTCTGAAATTAAATCATCCTATAAGAATGCGTTCACTAAATTAAAAGAATTCCAAAGCAATACAAACGATTATATTTTTGGTTATTTAAGTTACGATCTAAAAAATGATGTTGAAAATTTAACTTCTAATAATTTTGACAACTTAGAATTTCCTGATTTATACTTTTTTCAACCTAAAAAACTATTTTTTATAAAAGAAACTACTGTTGAAATAAAGTACTTAACTCATTTTTCTTCTGAAATTGAATCAGATTTAAAAGAAATTAAGCAGCTAAAAACTAATAATCAACACCTAAAAACAAATCCAATAAAAATTAAGCTTCGTATTCATAAAGATGAGTATTTTAAGAAAATAAATTCTATATTAAAACATATACGCAGAGGCGATATTTATGAAACTAATTTTTGTCAAGAATTTTATTCTGAAAACGCAGAAATTAATCCTGTTAAAACATACCAACATTTAAATCGTATTTCTAAACCTCCTTTTGCCACTTTTTTAAAATTAAACACTAAATTTTTACTTTCAGCCTCACCAGAACGTTATTTAAAAAAGGAAGGTATTAACGTAATATCACAACCTATAAAAGGAACCGCAAAAAGAGCAATTTCTAAACAAGAAGATTTAAATTTAATTTCAGCTTTAGAAAACAACCCAAAAGAGCGTGCTGAAAATATTATGATTGTAGACTTGGTTAGAAACGATTTATCGCATTCTGCAATTAAAGGCTCTGTAAAAGTTGATGAATTATGTAAAGTCTATACGTTTGAACAAGTACATCAATTAATTTCAACAATTTCTTGTAAAGTTTCTCCAGATATACATCCTGTAGATATTTTAAAAGAAACATTTCCTATGGGAAGTATGACGGGAGCTCCAAAAATTTCAGCATTAAAAATTATTGAAAATTTAGAAGAAACCAAACGCGGATTATACTCTGGTTCAATTGGTTATATTACTCCAAATGGGGATTTCGATTTTAATGTAATAATACGTAGTATTTTATATAATAAATCTAACAAATACGTTTCTTACTCTGTTGGTGGTGCAATTACAGCGCAATCAATTCCAGAAAATGAATATGAAGAATGCTTGCTCAAAGCAAAAGCTATGAAACAAGTGCTATTAAATACCGATTAATAATTATCTTTACTCAATGAAAACAGCTTTACAAGCACACATCAATAAAAATTTAGCATTTTTAAATGGCAAAAAATTATTGATTACCATCTCTGGAGGTATAGACAGTGTAGTGTTAACCAACTTATTACACTCGTTAAATTACTCAATTTCATTAGCGCATTGCAATTTTCAATTACGCGGAAAAGACAGTAATAAAGATGAGCTTTTTGTAACTGAATTAGCCAAAAAATTAAAAATTCCTTGTAATGTAGTTAAATTTGAAACTGAAAATTATGCCATTGAAAAAGGAATCTCTACACAAATGGCTGCAAGAGAATTACGTTATAATTGGTTTCAAGAAACACTACAAAAAAATAAGTTAGACTATATAATTACAGCACATCATAAAGATGATATTATTGAAACTGTTTTAATAAACCTAACCCGAGGTACTGGTTTAAATGGCTTAACAGGAATACCGGAAGTTAATGGAGTTGTAGTACGCCCGTTACTTCCTTTCTCTAGAAATGATATTTTAATTTATGCCACTAAAAATAAAATTCAATGGAGAGAAGATCAAAGTAATTCTTCAATTAAATATGTACGTAATAAAATTCGACATAAAGTAGTTCCTTTTTTAAAAGAAATAAATCCTAATTTATTAGACTCTTTAAACAACACACTAGAAAATTTAAGAGGAAGCCAACAAATTGTTGAAGATTGTATAGAAAACATTAAAAATGAAGTGAGTTTTACCAAAGATAAAGAAACCCACTTTAACATTAAGAAATTAAAGAAATTAAACAATCCAAAGGTATATTTATACGAACTTTTAAAAGCTTATAACTTTACTGAATGGAATGATGTTACAGCATTGTTAGAAGCACAAAGTGGTAAACAAATTTTTAGTGAAACACATAGATTACTTAAAGATAGAGATACTTTAATTTTATCTAAAATTTCAAACTCAAAAAAACCTATTACCTATAAAATTCCTGAAAATACTTCAAAAATAACAATTCCAATAAAACTTAAATTCAAAAATATAGACATTCCTTTCGATGCTAAAAATCATCAAAATAAAGTCTTAGAAGAATTAATTTTTAACAATCCAGATACTATTTCAATTGATTATAACAAAATTCAATTTCCACTAATTATAAGAAAATGGCAAAAAGGAGATTACTTTTTTCCTATTGGTTTAAACGGTAAAAAGAAACTAAGTAAATTTTTTAAAGACGAAAAAATGTCGTTGCTAGAAAAAGAAAACACCTGGATTTTATGCAATGCCGACAATACAATAATATGGGTAATTGGCAAACGTTTAGACGAACGATTTAAAGTAACCAAAATTACTTCTAAATTATTAAAAATTAAGTTTTAGTTTGTTTTAATTCAAAAAAATACATAATTTAATATTTTTATATAATTAATATCATGTTTTCAAATAAATATTATTTACTAATTGTATTCTTTATTACCTATGCTACTTGTTTTTCTCAAGAAGTAAAAGTAACTTCAGAAAACACATTATTACCAAAAAGTATCTATTCAAAAAATATTATAACCAATTTAAATAGTACTTTTTTAACCAATAATAAACTAAATTTAAAACAGTATAAATTTGCTTTTATAGATATTAATCAAATTGATAATGGTTATTTTTTAATACCACTTAAAAACATATCAAAATTAAGCAATTTTGTTTTTGAAAGTTATAAAGAGCTTCAAAACAAACGTGATTTAGAGCAAAGTTTTTTTGATGTTTCTAAGCTTTACCTTCCACGTACTCCAAAAAAATAAAATCATTAACAAAAAAAAACGATTTCGTTAAATTAATGTTTTAAAAACAGTTTTTTTAACTAAGGTTTTGTAATTTTCGGCTAAATAACTAAAAAAAATGCACAAGCAACCAAAATTAACACGGTTTCAAGAACACGTATTGTCTAAATATCAAATATATAACAGTATATTTATGACACTTCCATTTGATACAATTACCAAAACAGGTGTACTACTACCCTTGTTTCACGAAATTTGTAAAAATGGATTTTCAAAAAAATTAAATCCTACAGAAATTGTAGAAAATTTCTTTAAAACCTACCAACAAAATCCTTCTGAAGAAGAAAAAATAAATCTACTTTTTAGATTTATTCAATATATAGAACGCCAAGTTGTACTATTTGACGCTATTGAAGATGCTGCTTTTTCAACTGTAAACAATATGGATGGTGTTGGAACAATGAGAAACACTAAAGAAATAGCTACGCAAGAGAACAAAAAAGAAGCCTTAAAAAAATATTTAGAAGACTTTAAAGTTCGTATTGTTTTAACTGCGCATCCTACGCAATTTTATCCTGGTCCTGTTTTAGGAATAATTACAGATTTAGCAGATGCGATTGAAAAAAATGATTTACTTTTAATTAATAAATTATTAGCTCAATTAGGAAAAACACCGTTTTTTAAACATGAAAAACCAACACCTTACGACGAAGCAGTGAGCTTAATCTGGTATTTAGAAAACGTTTTTTACCATTCTGTATCAGATACTTATAGCTATATTCAAAATAATATTTTTGATGGAAATAAAATTCCTAACGAAATTATTGATTTAGGTTTTTGGCCTGGTGGAGACCGCGATGGAAATCCGTTTGTAACTACCGAAATAACCTTGAATGTTGCCAAACGTTTAAAACAAACAATTCTAAAAAATTACTACAGAGATATTCGAATTTTAAAAAAACGCTTAACATTTACTGGTGTTGAAAATTCTATAAGCGAATTAGAAAAATTATTGTTCGACAATAGTGTTAATCCAGAATTAGGCACAATGTTATCTCTACCTGCTTTTATTGATAAATTAGAAGAAATAAAAGCAATTATTATTGAAAAACATCAATCATTATATCTAGAAGAAATTAATACTTTTATAAATAAAGTACATTTATTTGGGTACCATTTTGCAACACTAGATATTAGACAAGACAGTCGTGTACACCACAATGTTTTCTCAGAAATTGTAACTACTTTACAAGAACATGGAAATACAGAATTTCCAGAAAATTATTTAGAACTGTCTGAAGATGAACAAATAGAAATACTTTCAAAAGTTAAAGGTTCAATAGATGTTTCGATTTTTGAAAACGAAATGGTTTCAAAAACATTGAGTTCTATTTTTGCTGTTAAAACTATTCAAAAAAACAATGGAGAACGTGGTGCAAACCGTTATATAATTAGCAATAACCAAAAAGCTGTAAATGTAATGGAAACATTTGCAATGTTTAACTTATGTGGTTTTAATCATAATATTACAGCTGACATTATTCCTCTTTTTGAAACTATTACAGATTTAGAAAACGCTGAAAGTGTTATGGACAAATTATATGCAAACAAAGCATATATGTCACATTTAAAACAAAGAGGCTCTAAACAAACCATTATGCTAGGTTTTTCTGACGGAACAAAAGATGGTGGTTATTTAATGGCTAACTGGGCTATATTTAAAGCTAAAGAAAGTCTTACAAGAATTTCTAAAACTTACGGTATTAAAGTTATATTTTTTGATGGTCGTGGTGGACCTCCAGCACGTGGTGGTGGAAAAACACATCAATTTTACGCATCTTTAGGACCAACAATAGAAAACGAGGAAATTCAATTAACCGTTCAAGGTCAAACAATTAGCTCTAATTTTGGAACACAAGATGCTGCACAATACAATATAGAACAATTATTAAGTGCCGGTATTACTAACGAATTATTTAGCAATGCTAGTAATATTATGACCGAAAATGATATTGAAATTATGAATGATTTAGCCTCTGTAAGTTACCAAGCTTATTCGGACTTTAAAAATCATCCTAAATTCTTATCATATTTAGAGCACATGAGCACTCTAAAATATTATGCTAAAACAAATATTGGTAGTAGACCATCGAAACGTTCAAGTGGAAACAAATTAGATTTTGGTGATTTAAGAGCTATTCCTTTTGTAGGCTCTTGGAGTCAATTAAAACAAAATGTACCTGGTTTTTACGGTGTTGGAACCGCTCTAAAAAAATATGAAGACAATGGAGAATTTGATAAAATAATTGATTTTTATAATACTTCAGACTTCTTTAAAACATTGATAGGTAATAGTATGATGTCTCTTTCAAAATCGTTTTTTGGACTGACACAATACATGGAAAAAGATGAAGAATTTGGTGAGTTTTGGAAAGTTATTTTTAAAGAATATGAAACTACACATCGCCTAATTTTAAAACTAACTGGCTATAACACTTTAATGCAAGGAAACGAAGTTGGTAAAGCCTCTATAGATATTCGTGAAAACATTGTACTTCCATTAATTACAATTCAACAATTTGCTTTAATTAATATTCAAAAATTACAAAAAAGCGAAAATACAGATCCTGAATTGTTGAAAATATTTGAAAAAATGGTAACACGTTCATTATTTGGAAATATAAATGCCAGTAGAAATTCTGCTTAAAAATGAATTCAGCACATCTAAATAAAAGTGAATACGCTCCATTTTATAGCGATTATATTAAAGCTTTAGGTGAAGTTGATTTACATACAGTTTTAAATTCTTCATTAGAAGATTTAATTACGACTGTAAATCAACTTTCCGAAGAAAAGTTAACCTATCGCTATGCTGATGGAAAATGGACTATAAAAGAATTGGTACAACATATTATTGATGCAGAACGTATTTTAAGCTATAGAGCTCTGCGTTTTTCTAGAAATGACGCTACAAATTTATCTGGTTTTGATGAAGATTGGTATGTAACTTATTCTAATGGTAATGAACGTAATTTTAAAGATATACTCTTGGAGTTTACACAAGTAAGAAATGCTACAATTTCTTTATTTAAAAGTTTTACACCAGAAATGTTTTTAATGAATGGCTCTGCAAATAATAGTGATATGACCGTAAGAGCATTAGGCTTTATTATTGTTGGACATCAAATGCATCATTTAAATGTTATTAAAGAAAAGTATCTTTAACTAATTAAAAAAAATAAGACAGAGGTGGCAAAAAATTATTGCTACCTCTTTTTTTTTAACTTCATATTCTTTTAAAGGCATTTAAATTAACTAATCTTCCTCATCTAAAAAGAAAATTTCGTTCACAGGTTTTTTAAAAATTTCGGATATTTTTAAAGCCAAAACCGTTGAAGGTACATATTTATTTAACTCCATAGCATTTATAGTTTGCCTACTTACTCCTATAATTTCAGCAAGCTTGGCTTGAGTTATATTATGTATAGCACGTTCTACTTTTATATTATTCTTCATAACTAGTAGACTTTTTAGTTTTATACAAAACATAATGAAAACGCATTATAAAAAATAACAAAATAGTAAACATATTATAAATCATTACGTTAAGAAAACTTAAATCAAACACAAAAAGTATAGTCAAAATCAACACTATATAATTTACATAAGTTGCCCAAATTAAACTTTCCATTCTAATTTTAGAAATATACTCATCCTCATCTTTTGTTTTTGAAAATGAGACTAAAATCCCTCCAATTATTAATAAAATTGAAGCCAGTTCGTCTGCAATATTATTATTAGACCATTGAAAAATGGGATTAGATGTTAAAAACCCTTTTTCTTCACTAAATAATGGAAAAACAGACATTTCCCATTTTGGAAATTCAAATTCATTTAAAGTTAAAATTACTCCTAAAATAATTCCAACCAAAAATAAAATCCAACCTAATGGTTTGTATTTATGCGAAAATAAAAATCGTGATTTCATATTATATCGTTTAAAATATTCTCAAATGTAAGGTTTATTTTACATATAGACAAGTAAATTTTACTATTGCGGTTTCGTAAAATTACGTATCTTTGAATTTGTAAAACTGATACGCTACATGAAAATTTTAAAAAAAATACTTCTATTAATAATTATTATAGTAGTATTTGCAATAATTAGTGGCATACTGTACTTCAACAGTTTAAAACCAAATTATTCTGGAGATTTAAAATTAACTGGAATTGAAAACAAATCCGAAATCTATTTTGATGATTTTGGAATTCCACATATTTATGCAGAAAATCAATTAGATGCTATGGTTGCTTTAGGCTATACTCATGCGCAAGATAGACTTTGGCAAATGGAATTAATGCGAAGAATTGCTCCAGGAAGATTATCGGAGATTTTTGGTGAAGATATGCTTCAAAACGACAAGTTTTTTGCAAGTTTAGGAATTGAAGAAGCAGCTATTAAATCGATTGAAAAATTGAATAAAAATAGCGAAACTTATAAATTAGCTACTGCCTATTTAAATGGTATAAATCAGTTTATGGACAATGGCCCTACCCCTATTGAATTTACTTTAATTGGAATAGAAAAAGAACATTACAATCTAAAAGATATATACAATATTTTAGGTTATATGTCTTTTAGCTTTGCAATGGCTCACAAAACAGACCCGTTGCTTACAGCTATTAAAGAAAAGCTAGGAACAACTTATTTAAAAGACTTAAATATTAATATTGACCCAAAAACTACGCTTATAAAAAACTCAAAAAAATCTGTAGAAAACTATATGGATATTGTTGCTAGCGTAACTGAGATTATGAAAAAATCACCTATTCCGCCCTTTATTGGAAGTAATAGTTGGGTAGTTTCAGCCAATAAAACAAGTACTGGTAATGTACTTTTTGCCAACGATCCACATATTTCATATTCGCAACCAGGAACTTGGTATGAAGCACATATTACAACCCCAAATTACGAAATGTATGGTTATTATATTGCAGGTGTTCCATTTCCACTATTAGGTCATAACAGAAACTACGCTTACGGTTTAACTATGTTTGAAAACGACGATATTGATTTCTACAAAGAAGAGCATCATCCTTCAGAAAAAAATAAATATAAATTTAAAAACAAGTATCTAGAATACACAACTATTAGTAAAACTATAAAAGTTAAAGACGCAACACCTGTTACAATTACAGTTAGAAACTCTCATCACGGACCAATAATAAACGATGTTTTAGAAACAGTTTCTGAAGAAAACCCAATAGCAATGTCTTGGATTTACACACAACTAGATGGTATTGTTTTAGATGCATTATATACTATTTCTAGAGCAACTAGCAAGGAAGATGTTAAAAAAGGAGCTTCTTTAATTCACGCTCCAGGTTTAAATATAATGTATGGAGACAGTAAGGGAAATATAGCTTGGTGGGCAACTGGAAAATTATATAAAATAAAATCAGATTCAAATAGAAAATTAATTTTAAATGGTGTATCTGGTGAAGATGAAATTGCTAAATATTTAGATTTTGAAGAAAATCCAAGCGCTGAAAATCCTAAATGGAATTATGTATATTCCGCAAATAATCAACCTGATACTATTTCAAATTCTTTGTATCCTGGTTATTATTTACCTGAAGATAGAGCCAAAAGAATTGTACATTTGTTAAACCCAAAAAACAATTGGAATAAAGAGGATATGGCAACTATGATTAACGATGTTACTTCAGCTGTTGCTCCAGATGTAATAAAAGAATTTACAACAATAATAGACCTTAGCTCCTTTACAAAAAAAGAACAAGAAACAATTTCGATATTAAAAAACTGGGACGGATCAAACACGCCAGATAATATTGCGCCTACTATTTATAATAAGTGGGTTTACCTATATCTAAAAAACACGTTTAAAGACGAACTTGGAGACAAATTATTCACCCAACTAATGGATACACATTTAATTAAAAGAACAATTGCTGATTTAATTAAAAAAGATTCTACTATTTGGTGGGACGATGTTACAACTAAAAAAAGTATCGAAACCAGAAAAGATATTGTTTCGAAATCTCTAACTGAAACTGTCGCTTCATTAGAAAAACAACTTGGCTCTGAAATAAAAAATTGGAACTGGGGGAAAGTTCATACTTTAGAGCACAATCATCCATTAGGTGTTATCCCTGCATTAAAAAAATATTTTAATGTAGGGCCATTTGCTATAAAAGGTGCTAGAGAAGTTATAGACAATAGAGGTTATGATTATAACGAAACTGGATTATACACCGTAAATTCGGGCCCATCAACAAGAAGAATAATAGATTTTTCGGATATTGAAAATAGTATTAGTATCTTGCCAACAGGTCAATCTGGAAACCCATTTAGCAAACATTATAAAGATCAGGCTGAAATGTATAACAATGGAAAATTCAGAAAAATGAAACTAAATAAAGAAGAAATAATTAATAGTTCAACTAAATTAACTATTCTGCCAAAAAATGAATAAAAGGATAACCATAAAACAAATTGCAAAAGCATTAGGTGTTTCAATTTCAACTGTTTCAAAAGCTTTAAATGATAGTTACGAAATAAGTGACGAAACAAAAAGCAAAATTCAAGAATATGCTAAACTTCATAAGTATAAACCTAATACACTTGCGCTGAGTTTACAGAACAAAAAAACCAAAACAATTGGTATTATTATTCCAAATATTTTAAATTATTACTTTGCGAGAGCACTGCGCGGAATAGAAAAAGTAACCACAGAAAAAGGCTATAGTATAATTACCTGTATTACTAATGAATCTTATAAAAAAGAAGTAGAAACTATGGAAATGCTTTCCAATGGTACTATAGATGGTTTTATTGCCTGTTTATCAGTTGAAACTCTAAAACAAAAAAAGTTTGATCACTTTCATGATATATTAGATGAAGAAACCCCAATTGTTTTATACAACCGTGTTCACAAAGAAATAAATTGCGATAAAGTTGTAACAGACAATACTAAAAGTGCATACAAAGCAACACGTTTTTTAATGAAATCTGGCTGTAAAAACATTGCAATTATTTCAACTTCAGAAGGTTTAAATATGAACAAATCCAGAATAAAAGGATACCTAAAAGCACTTACAAAATATGGAATAACTCCAAATGAAAACCTTATTTTAAAACAAGAAGATGAGACCAATCTACTTGAGCGCATAAATAACATGTTAGACAATAATGAAGTAGATGGTATTTTTTCTGTAGATGAAGTTTCTGGAGCTATAGCGACACAGGCACTAAATAACAGAAATATTAAAATTCCTGAAGAAGTTTCAATTATTGGCTTTACAAATGGTATTTTATCTCGATATGGTTCACCTCCACTTACCAGTGTTAACCGTTTTGCACATACAACTGGTGAAATTGCTGCAACACGACTTATTAACAAATTAGAAGGAAAAATTAAATTTAACGATATTAAAACAGAAGTTATAAAAACTAAATTGGTAGAAAGAGAATCAACAAAAAAACTTTTTATAAAGTTTTAACTAAAAATTAAATTGCTATGCTTGTTAAAATTTTTGGTAGCGCCGTTTTTGGCGTAGAAGCAACAACTATTATAGTTGAGGTAAATATAGATAAGGGTATTGGTTACCATTTAGTCGGTTTACCTGACAATGCTATCAAAGAAAGTAGTTACAGAATTTCTGCCGCCTTAAATAATAACAAGTACAAACTACCAGGCAAAAAAATCACCATAAATATGGCGCCCGCTGATTTACGTAAAGAAGGGTCTGCATACGATTTAACTTTAGCCATAGGTATTTTAGCAGCTTCAAATCAAATTAAATCCGAAAAAATTGGTGATTATATAATTATGGGAGAACTTTCTTTAGATGGAAGTTTACAACCTATAAAAGGAGCATTACCAATAGCAATTAAAGCGCGTGAAGAAGGATTTAAAGGATTTATTTTACCAAAACAAAATGCAAAAGAAGCAGCAATAGTAGGTGATTTAAAAGTATATGGTGTTGAAAACATTACCGAAGTAATTAATTTTTTTGATAAAAAAACTGAGCTAGAACAAACAATAATAGATACACGTGCAGAATTTTACAAAAATTTAGACAATCCAGAGTTTGACTTTGCAGATGTAAAAGGTCAAGAGTCTGTAAAACGTTCTATGGAAATTGCCGCTGCAGGTGGACATAATATTATACTTGTTGGACCTCCCGGAAGTGGTAAAACAATGTTAAGCAAGCGCTTACCTTCTATTTTACCTCCAATGACATTACAAGAAGCTTTAGAAACAACTAAAATACATTCTGTAGTTGGTAAAGTAAAAGAAAGTGGTTTAATGTGCCAGCGTCCATTTCGTTCGCCTCATCACACAATTTCAGATGTTGCGTTAGTTGGCGGTGGACAATATCCACAGCCTGGAGAAATTTCATTATCACATAATGGAGTATTATTTTTAGACGAATTACCTGAATTTAAACGTACCGTTTTAGAAGTAATGCGCCAACCCCTTGAAGATAGAGAAGTAACTATTTCAAGAGCTAGGTTCACAGTTACCTATCCAAGTAGTTTTATGTTAGTTGCAAGTATGAACCCTAGCCCTAGTGGTTATTTTAACGATCCAGATGCACCAGTTACCTCATCTCCTGCAGAAATGCAACGTTATTTAAGTAAAATCTCTGGTCCACTTTTAGATAGAATTGATATTCATATTGAAGTAAATCCTGTTCCTTTTGAAAAACTATCTGAAGAACAATTAGCAGAACCTAGTAAATCAATCCGAGAGCGTGTTACAAAAGCTAGAGAAAAACAATCAGAACGTTTTTTAGAAATTGAAAATGTACATTACAATGCACAAATGAATGTAAAACAAATTCGTAAATTTTGCATATTAAGTGACGAGAGTAAAAGTCTTTTAAAAAATGCTATGGAACGTCTAAATCTCTCAGCTAGAGCTTACGATAGAATTTTAAAAGTTGCACGTACAATTGCCGATTTAGATGGTGATAAAAATATTTCTTCAAACCATATTTCAGAAGCTATTCAATACAGAAGTTTAGATAGAGAAGGTTGGTTAGGTTAATTAAATTAACTTTGTTTTCTCTTTAAATAAATATTATACACCAACCCAGTTAAGATTAAAGCTATCCCTAATAAAGTCCATAAATTATAAATTTCTCCAAACCAAAAAGCTCCAATAACAATCATAAAAACAACTTCTAAATATTTTAATGGTGCAATTACATTTGTTTCGTGAGCCTGCAAAGCTTTTGTCATATATAATTGTCCAATATACCCAAAAACACCCAAACTCAATAACAATAACCACTCGATTAAATTTGGATTTTTCCAATAATTAACAGACATAATACCCCCAAAAACAAAAGCCATAACCATAAAGTAATTAATAATTACCAATGGACTTTCAGTAGCTCCAATTTTACGGATAACAACAAAAATTACACCTAAAGATATTGCCGATAAAAGAACAAACATTAATCCAATAGAATTTACATCTACTCCAAAACCTTTAATAATTAAAACTCCAACAAACGCAACTAAAAACAAAAACCACTGTATAGGTTTTATCTTTTCATTTAAAAAAATTAGAGCAAAAATTGCGGCAAAAATTGGTGAAGTATATCGTAAAGAAACCGCAGTTCCAACAGCTAAATAATTTAAAGATTGAAAAAAACAAGTTAGGGAAACAACACCTGCAAGCCCTCTAAGCAATAACAGTTTTTTATTATTACCCAAAATAGGAATTTTAGCTTTTAATATTAAAGGTACTGTAAAAAACAAAGTACCAATAGATCTAAAAAAAACAATTTGATAAGCACTAAAATCATTTAAATATTTTACTACTGCATTCATTAGTGAAAATGCAATTACACTAAAAATCATGTAAAAAATTGCTGTTGAGCTTTTCATAAAAAATAATTGATGTATTAAATACTTTGCGAAAGTAACAATTTATAAATTTGATTTTAGCTTTTAAAACTAAAAAACAAACTCTTTTTTAAAGGTTTTAATACTTTGTATAAAGAATAAGCTTGTAAACAAGCATCAACCATAAAAAGGGGGTTTTTCCCCTATGAAAAAAAGTGATATACCCCCTATCTTATAAGTCAAAAACAAAATATCTTTACACCACGAAAAAGATTTACAGGGTAGTAAAATTAGAGGAGATTGCACCAAAACCACTCAAATTGAGTGGTTTTATTTGTTTAAACTTTTATACACTTAAGTTTTCAGTAACAATAAATTTTACACTTTCAGTTAAAGAAGTAATCCCTTTATAACTAGAATGTTCCAACACAATAACTACCATATTATCATCTAAATATTGCGTTAAACCTGTGCTAAACCCGTTCCATTTACCATGGTGATAAACTATATTATCGTCTTTAGGGTCTATTCTAAAACCAAAACCATATGGAATTTCTCTACCTGAAACAGTTTTCCCCTTAGTATACATAAGACTTAGTGTTTCTTGAGATAAAAGTTCTCCATTATTTAATCCTAAAGTCCACTTAAACAAATCTTCACTTGTAGTATAAATATTTTTATCACCAACTATAGCATCATTAACCGTATTGTTTATTTTTAAATGCCTCCAACCTCTATAAAGTCGATAACCAACTAACTGATTTTTTTTAACACTATCATTTTCAAAACTATAAACAAAAGAATTTTTCATACCTAAAGGATCAAAAATATTTTGCTTTACAAAAGTGCTAAAACTTAAACCTGAAACTTTCTCTACAATAGAAGCCAATACTAAATAACCCGTATTTGAATAATCAAAATTACGACCTGGTTTAAAAAACCTTTGAACTTTACTTGAAGCTAATAGTTCCATCATTTCACTATTAGTGGGTGCTGCTTCTTTTTTCCATTTATGTTCTGCTACCCAAAAATATTTGGGTAAACCAGCTGTATGATTTAATAAGTTTTTAATAGTTACATGCTCGTAAGGAAAATCTGGAAAATAATTAGTTACAGTATCGGTAAGTTTAATTTTATTTTCTTGATACAATAACATTATAGCTGTCGCTGTAAATTGCTTACTTACTGAAGCTAATTGAAATAACGACGTTTTATTAATCGGTTCTTTCTTTTTAAAATCCGCATAACCAACTTGACTGTTATACACTATTTTACCATTCTTAGCTACTAAGACCGACCCATTAAAATCGTTTCTTTTGTTAATACGATGTAATAATGAATCTAATTTATGATGTATCTTTTCTGTTTTTTCTAAAGGGTAATACTCTACTAAAATTGGTTTTTTAACTTCTATTTTAGTTGTATTTGAAGTATTTTTTACTAAATCTGAACTTGGAGGTATTTCAGTTTTAGTACTAAAAGACAAAAAAATTAGTGTAACTATTATGGGTAAAATGGCGTACTTAAAATATTTTTTCAAAAGGGGCTAATTTTAAAGCTAGCTAATTAACAACCTATTCTAGAAATTTCAAAACAGAAATTATGTTTTAACATTTTTTTAGAAGATACGGTTTATAATTAACCTATTCCAATACAATATTATTGTAAAACAAGATCTATTTTCAAATAAAAATAGGAATAAAAAAAAGAACCCTAATTTTTATGTAAATATTTAATTAATACGCTCCAAAATGTAACTGTCATATAATTTTGAATTAATAAAAAAGTAACATAACAACGATACTTTTATTCTCTAAAATTTTAATTCAAACTTAAACACATGAAATTTAAAACACTACTTACATTTTTTACCATATTTTGTACGCTTATAGCAAATGCCCAAAATACAGGAACTTTAAAAGGTACAATTACTACAGAACAAGGAGAACTTGTTTATGGAGCAAATATTTTAATTAAAAGTATCTCATTAGGAACAACTTCAAACGAATCTGGAAATTACTCAATAAAACAAATACCAGCTAATACCTACACCATAGAAGTCTCTTACCTTGGATACAATACAATTACTAAGAACGTTAAAATAACAACTACTGAAACTATTCTAAACTTTGTTTTAAAAGAAAGTTCATTTCTTTTGGAAGGAATTGTTGTTACTTCGCAAAAAAGAGAACAAAAAAACAAAGAAGTCCCAATTGCAATTACATCTTATGGAACAGATTTTATTGAAAATCAAGGAACTTTTGAATATGATGCTTTATCCGAATATGTACCAGGTTTTCAAGTCCAAATACAAAGTGTAAACAATCCTGGAATTGTAGTTAGAGGTATTACAAGTGATAGTGGAGATTCTAGAGTAGAACCGAGAGTTTCTATTTTTCAAGATGGTGTTTCAATTAGTAAATCTAGAGGTTCTGTTGTTGAACTATTTGACATAGAACGCGTAGAAGTTTTAAAAGGCCCACAAGGAACTCTATTTGGAAGAGGTGCTCAAATTGGAGCAATGCACATTATACAAAACAAAGCTAAGAACGAAACATCTGGTGCTATAAAACTTGGATATGGTAACTTTAACCAAAAGCTTGTTACAGGACATTTTAACACTTCTTTAGCAAAAGATAAACTTTTTTTTAGAGCTGCTACAATTTATAATTCAAGAGATGGATACATAGAAAACACATCTGGCGGCGATTTAAACGGTAAAGAAACATTTGCCCTTAGAACTTCATTTAAATATTTAATGAGTAATGCCACTACTTTAGATGTTATTGCTAACTGGCAAAAAGATACACCTCCAGGAACCTCATTTAAAAGTGGAACATTTGCTCCAATTGGTGGCGATTTAAATCCAAACACCTTCGCCGATTTAGAAAGAGGTGAAGATTTAGGTTTAAACAGAACCGTTTACGGTATTACAGCAATTTTAAATCACCGTTTTAATAATATGTGGGATGTAACTTCAACAACAGCTTATAGAGAATTTGATTCTAACGAAGCTTTTGATGCTGATGGAACTGCTGCTCCTGCCCTATTTTTTAATGAAATTTCTGAAGGAAAACAATTCAGTCAAGAATTTAGATTTAATTTTGATAACGACAAAAAATTTAGAGGTTTCTTTGGTGCTAATTTCTTTTATGAAGATGGTTCTCAAAATGTTCCTTGGGAGTATAACGAGCAAAGTTTAGCCGTGTTACTTTTAAACCCTGCTAATTTTATAGTTGAAGGAACTCCAATATATCTTCCTACAATACCTAATGATCCAAACACATTTGGACCAATTGCAGGAGCTCCATTAAAAGACTTTAATACCGAATCTTATACTAATTTTGGCGAAAATTATTCTGGAGATATTTTTATGGATGCTTCTTATAATGCAACAGATAAATTATCTTTCACAGTTGGTTTAAGAGCCACATTAGAAAATATAAATGCTGGCTATCAGGTAACAGATTCAGAAAACCCTTCTTTTTTAGGCTATGTTTCTGGAAACTACCCTAATGTATTAAACGTATCTACAAATGGTGAAAAAATTGAAGCAAGTGAAAACTTTTTATCAGCCGTTGGACGTGTTGCAGCTAACTATGCTATAAACGATAATATTACTTTATTTAGTACAGTTTCAAGAGGAAGAAGGCCCAATGTAATTAACATAACTGCTACAGAAACCAATGTATTATCTGATGAGATTGTAAACTCTTATGAAATAGGTGGAAAGTCATTATTTTTAAATAACAGATTACAATTCGATGTAAATGCTTATGTCTATGACTATTCTAACTTCCAAACTTCAGTAACTAAATACGAAGATGGCACCCTAACAAACACTACAGAAGATAGTGGTAATGCAAGCTCTTTTGGTTTTGAAGCAGCAATGCAATATGCTTTTTCTAAAAATTCAAGCTTCTTTGCTAATTATGGTTATATAGATGCTACGTTTGACGATGAAGATTCTGATGGAAATCCACAAGAATTAGCTGGAAATACATTTAGATTAACTCCCAAAAACTCTTTTTCTTTTGGATTAAATATCAATTCAAAATTAAATGAAAAATTAGTATTATTTATTAGACCTACATATACTTACAAATCTAAAGTATTTTTTGAAGAAACTAATCTTCCCAACATTTCACAAGATGCTTATGGTTTATTAAACTTTAGAACAGGAACAAAAATTGATAAGAAATATGAAATAAGTTTTATAATAAGCAATGCTCTTGATGAAGAATATATTATTGATGCTGGTAATACAGGTGGAGCCTTAGGTATACCAACATATATTGCAGGTGCACCAAGATTCTATAATGTACAAGCAAAAATTAATTTTTAGTATCTTACAACTCAATAACAACTTACTATTTTTATAGTAAGTTGTTATTTAAAATTTAACTCTAATGAAAAAAATAATAGTAATATTTCTTTTTTTTACAACAAGCTTTTTAACAAAAGCACAAGAAATTATACAACTTAATAAATTAGCAGATTTAGAAAATTCGATAAATATTTCCGAAGCTGCTACAGTAGGAATAAAACCGAATAACCAAGCTAAAATAATTTGGGTAAAAAATTACAACCAAAAACAAAGTCCAATTGCATTTGTTTACCTCCACGGTTTTGGGGCAAGTAGTAGAGAAGGAGAACCTATAATGTCTCAACTTTCTAAAAAATACAACGCCAATGTTTATATGTCGCGTTTAAAAGAACACGGATTAAACAAAAGTGATAATTATAAACAGCTAACACCTGAGAACTATATAGCTTCTGCTAAAAAAGCTTTAGAAATAGGCAAACAATTAGGTGAAAAAGTAATTTTGGTAAGCACCTCTACCGGAGGAACTTTAAGCTTAAAATTAGCTTCTGAAGATGCATCAATTGCTGGTTTAATAATGTATTCCCCTTTTATAGATGTTATAAACCCATCGTTTAAAGCCATTGCTACTCCAGAAGGAAAAGCAGGATTTATTAAAATGAATGGAAGTGAAATTTTAAAACAAAACAGACCCGAAGAAGAAGCAAAATACTGGTCTACTACATACCACGTTAACGGTTATGAAGCTCTAATTAAAATGCTAATAAACACTATGACTCCAACAACTTTTTCAAAAGTAAAAACTCCAGTTTTTGTTGGATATTACTATAAAAATGAAAAAGAACAAGATAAAGTAGTTTCTGTACCTGCAATTTTAAATATGTACAATGCATTAGGAACACCTGAAGATCAAAAAATAAAAGTTGCTTTTGAAAATGCTGGAAACCATGTAATTGGATGTGACTTAAGATCTAATGACTGGGAAAGTGTATACCAAAAAACAGTTACCTTTATAGACAGTTTAATTTTAAATAAAATGATTACTTATAATTTTGAATTACAAGGGCACCGAGGTGCAAGAGGTTTAGAACCTGAAAATACGCTTCAAGCTTTTAAAAAAGCATTAGATTTAGGTGTAAATACACTAGAGTTAGATGTTGTAATTAGTAAAGACCACAAAGTATTAGTATCTCATGAACCTTGGTTAAATTTTGAAACAACTTTAGACCCTAAGGGAAATAAGTTATCTAAAGAAAATGCTTTAGCTTATAATATTTACAACAATAATTATAATGAAATTAAAAAATATGATGTAGGCTCTATTGGCGATCCAAAATTCCCAGAACAAAGAATAGTTGCAGCCTATAAACCATTATTAGCAGAAGTTATTACATATGCAGAAGCAACAAACCCTGAAATACTGTACAATATTGAAATTAAAAGTACACCTAATGATGAAGCTAATGGTTACCAACCAAGTGTTGCTAAATTTTCTGAACTATTAATAGAACAATTAAAAAAAGCGAACTTACCTTTAAAAAGAGTGGTAATACAAAGTTTTGACCCTAGAGTTTTGGAATATCTCCATAAAACACACCCTGAGTATAAATTATCATTTTTAACCTATCAAAATAATTTTGAAACGAACATTAAAACATTAAGTTTTGTTCCAGAAATCTATAGTCCTTACTATATTTTATTAACTAAAGATGAAGTTACTAAAATTCAAAATAAGAATATGCAAGTTATTCCTTGGACTGTAAATGATAAAGAAGCTATGATTAATTTACTTAATATGGGTGTTGACGGCATTATTACCGATTATCCAAATATTGCAATTCCATTAAGAAAATAGATTGTTTGTTATATAAAAATAAAAAAGCTGTCTAAAAAGCACATTCTCGTCAACCTGAACTTAATTCGGAATGACGTGTTTAGCACCTTTTAGACAGCCTTTTTTTATAAGTATAAAACTTTTAATATCTATAATATTCTGGTTTAAATGGTCCTTCAACCTTTACACCAATATATTTAGCTTGATCTTCTCTAAGTTCTGTTAATTCAACACCTATTTTAGCTAAATGTAGTTTTGCTACTTTTTCATCTAAATGTTTTGGTAACATATATACTTTATTCTCGTAAGCATCTCTGTTATTCCACAATTCTAATTGAGCCAATGTTTGGTTTGTAAATGAATTACTCATTACAAAACTAGGATGCCCAGTTGCACAACCTAAGTTTACTAAACGACCTTCAGCTAACACTAAAATTTCATTTTCACCAATAGTATATTTATCAACTTGAGGTTTAATTTCAACTTTTGTAGAACCGTATTTACCATTCAACCAAGCCATATCAATTTCATTATCAAAATGTCCAATATTACAAACAATGGTTTTGTCTTTCATTGCTTCAAAATGGCGACCTTGAACAATATCTTTATTACCAGTAGTAGTAATTACTATATCTGCATTTCCAACAACAGTTTCTAGTTTTTTCACTTCAAAACCATCCATTGCAGCTTGTAAAGCACAAATTGGATCAATTTCAGTAATTGTTACAATAGCTCCTGTTCCTTTAAATGAAGCAGCAGTACCTTTACCAACATCTCCATAACCACAAACAACAACTCTTTTACCTGCTAACATAATATCTGTTGCTCTTCTAATTGCATCTACAGCACTTTCTCTACATCCGTATTTATTATCGAATTTCGATTTTGTAACAGAGTCGTTTACGTTTATTGCTGGCATTGGTAAAGTTCCTTCCTTCATTCTGTCATATAAACGGTGAACTCCAGTAGTAGTTTCTTCTGAAAGACCATTAATTCCAGCAGCTAATTCAGGATATTTATCCAACACCATATTGGTTAAATCTCCACCATCATCTAAAATTAAGTTTAATGGTTTTCTGTCTTCACCAAAAAATAAGGTTTGTTCTATACACCAATCAAATTCTTCTTCACTTAAACCTTTCCAAGCATATACTGAAACTCCTGCAGCAGCAATTGCAGCAGCAGCTTGATCTTGTGTAGAAAAAATATTACAAGAACTCCAAGTAACCTCAGCACCTAGGTCTACCAACGTTTCAATTAAAACTGCCGTTTGAATAGTCATATGTAAACAACCTGCTATTCTTGCTCCAGCTAAAGGCTTTTGTCCTTTATATTCTTCTCTTAAACTCATTAAACCTGGCATTTCAGCCTCTGCTAATTGAATTTCTTTACGTCCCCAATCTGCAAGATTGATATCTTTTACTTTATATTTTACGTAAGATGATGTTTCTGTACTCATATTTATTAAATTTGTTTTTTATTTAAAACAATTCACATTTTTTGTTTTAAAGTTTTGCAAAAGTACAAAATACATTTGAGAATATAAATGCCTTTATTTAAAACAATTAAACCTAATAAACATACCACAGTTTTTGTGTGGAAAATTGATGAACCCATTAAAACCTTATCTAAAGATATTGTTTTAACCGAGAGAAGTAAAAACAGATTGCTTTCTATGAAATCTGAAATACATCGTCGAGGTTTTTTAAGTGTGAGACATTTATTAAAAATGGCTGGTTATACCGATCTTGATTTGTTTTACAATGGTAATGGAAAACCACATTTAACCGACGGAAAGCATATTTCCATTACACATTCTTTTAATTTTTCAGCCATTATTATTAGTGATTTTGAAGTTGGAATTGACATTGAAAAAAACAGAGAAAAAATAAAAGTAATTCAACATAAATTTGTCAATTTTGAAAGAGGATTTATTCATAAAGATGATGATTACATTCAACAACTTACCGTTATTTGGGGCGCTAAAGAAAGTTTGTATAAAATATACCCACATGGTGGTTTAACTTTTAAAAACGACATTGATATTAACTCTTTTCAAATTGCCGATAAAAAAACTACTGGATATATAAAAGCAAAAGATTGGAATAAAAATTATACCATTAAATTCCATCAAATTGAAGATTTTACTTTGGTTTATGCTCTTGATAATTCAAAAAAATAATAATTACAATTTTTAAAACAACCTAAATTATACTTTTCAATAAAATGAACGAAATTTTCAACTACCTTTTTGGACAATACCAAGGATATGAAACTTTAGACATAGCCTTAGAAATTATTGCAGTTATCTTTGGGTTTTTATCTGTTTGGTATTCAAAAAATAATAAAATTTGGGTATATCCTACAGGAATGATTAGCACTAGTATTTTTGTGTATTTACTACTAAAATGGAGTTTGCTTGGTGATATGATGATTAACGGTTATTATTTTATAATGAGTATTTATGGATGGTATATTTGGACCAGAAAAGTAGATGCATCGCACAATACACCTATTACTTCTATAACAAAAAAAGAACAACTAATTTCTGTGCTACTATTTATTGCAACCCTTATATTTGTTTATATAATATACAAAAGCTTTGATAAGTGGACCAGTTGGGTAGCCTACGTTGATACTGTTACAACTGCAGTATTTTTTGTTGGAATGTGGCTTATGGCTCGTAAAAAAGTTGAAAACTGGATTTTTTGGATTATTGGAGATGTAATTTCTGTTCCTTTATATTTTTATAAAGGATTTACATTTACAAGCTTTCAATACCTTATATTTACAATAATTGCAATTTACGGATATATTGAATGGAAAAAACTCTTAAACAAACCAATAGAAATATTGTAAAAATTGTACTATTTGGACCTGAAAGTACAGGGAAAACTACACTTTCTAAACAGTTAGCTCGACATTATAATACTGTTTGGGTTCCAGAATATGCACGTGCATATTTACAAAATAAATGGAATAATAAACGAGAGTATTGCGATAGTGATGATCAACTTCCAATAGCTTACGAACAAATAAAATTAGAAAATAAGTTAGCAAAAAAAGCCGATAGGCTTCAAATTTGTGATACAGATTTATTAGAAACCGTTGTTTATTTCGAAAATTATTACGACAAAACAATAGATGCTAATTTAAAAAAAGCAGCCTTAGAAAACACATATGATTTGTACCTTTTAACTTATATTGACACTCCTTGGGAAGCAGATGACATTAGAGAAAACCCTGAAAAAAGGCAAGAAATGTTTGAAGTTTTTGAAAACGCTTTAATAAAATATAACAGACCTTACATTTTATTAACAGGAAGCAAAAAAAACAGACTTAATTTAGCAGTTACAGCAATTGATAAAATCTTAGCTTCAAAACCTAATTTACAAAGATATTCAGTAACTTAACTAAATGAACAAGGAAGCACTTATAAAAGAACTTAAATTTAAAGCTGTTAGAAGCAGCGGTGCTGGCGGGCAACATGTAAATAAAGTATCTTCTAAAGTAGAATTATTTTTTGATCTTCAAAATTCTTTTGAATTTTCTGAAGAAGAAAAACAACTACTCAGTAAAAATTTAAGAAGCAAACTCACAAAAGAAGATATATTGTTACTTTCTTGTGATGAAAGTCGAAGTCAACATAAAAATAAAGAAATTAGTATCAATCGTTTTTTAAAACTCATTAAAAATGGTTTAAAAGTTCCAAAAAAAAGAAAGCCAACAAAACCCAGTAAATCTAGCATTCAAAAACGTTTAGACACAAAGAAAAAACACGCCTATAAAAAATCCTTTCGAAAAAAACCTGAAGTATAATTTATACAGTTTTCAAAATTATCATACAATTAAACAATACTGCACTCCTAATAAAATCAATAGCTACAGCCAATTTCATTTAAATTAATTTTTAAAAAATAAAATTTTCTTTTAAAAAGAATACATGTTCTATCATATTTTATTTGTAATTTTGCAGCATCTCAAAAGGGGTGCCGAAAACGGCTGAGATCAAACCCATTGAACCTGAACAGGTAATGCTGTTAAGGGACGTTCAAGCAGAGCAATCTGTTGTGGAAATTAACAAGTATAATTATTCAAAACATCGATTAATTACCTCTTTTTATATCGTTTTATTTTCAAAAAAATGAAACAATATTTAAAACCAAATTTTAAAAAAGTGAAGCACTTAGTAGCTTTTTTAATTATTACATTTTCAATAAATGTAAACGCGCAAGAACTATTTACACTCTCAGGAAAAGTAACCGATGGAAACAATCCACTTCCAGGAGCAAGTATTTTAGTAAAAGGAACCACACAAGGAGTTACCTCCGATTTTGATGGAAATTTTTCAATCTCATTAAAAAAAGGAAATTACACCTTAATTGTAAGTGCTATTAGCAAACCTAAAGAAGTGGTTATAAACTTAACTAAAAACACTTTTATCTCCATAAATATGGCAGATAGTTTTGTAAATTTAGATGAAGTTTTAGTTTCTGCAGTTCGCGTAAAAGCAACATCTCCAGTTACGCATAGTAATATTAATAAAGAAGATTTAGAAAAACGTAATTTAGGTCAAGATATACCTATTATGGTAAACTACCTCCCTTCTGTTGTAACTACTTCTGATGCTGGTGCAGGTATTGGTTATACTGGAATTAGAGTTCGTGGTAGCGATGCTTCAAGGGTAAATGTAACTATTAACGGAATTCCTTACAACGATGCTGAAAGCCAAGGAACATTTTGGGTAAATATGCCCGATTTCACTTCTTCAGTAGAAAATTTACAACTACAACGTGGAGTTGGAACTTCAACCAATGGCTCTGGAGCTTTTGGAGCAAGTTTAAATTTACTAACCGATGCTATTTCAGAAAAAGCATACGGAGAAATTAGTAGCTCAATAGGCTCGTACAACACCTATAAAAATACAGTTAAATTTAGTACTGGAAAAATTAATGATCATATTGAAATTTCTGGACGTTTGTCTAAAATAGATTCTGACGGGTATATAGATAGAGCTTGGAGCGATTTAAAATCGTACTTTTTACAAGCTGCATACGTTGATGATAATACACTAATTAAAGCTTTAACATTTGGAGGACACGAAAAAACATACCAAGCTTGGTATGGAGTAACAACAGAAGAAATGGAAACTTTAGGTAGAACTTACAATCCATATTCTTATGAAAATGAAATTGACTATTACAAACAAGATCATTTTCAATTGCATTGGAATGAAAGATTAAATAATAATTGGTCTACAAATATTGGCTTAAACTATACCAAAGGTAGCGGTTATTTTGAACAATTTAAAGATGATGAAGATTTTTCATTTTACAATTTAACGCCAATAACTTTAGGTGGTGAAACTATTGATAAAACAGATTTAATAAGAAGACGTTGGTTAGATAACGACTTTTATGTTTTAAATGCAAATGCTACTTATAAAAATGAAAATCTAGAATTTATATTCGGAACATCGTTTAGTAATTATAAAGGAGACCATTATGGTGAAATAATTTGGGCTGAATTTGCAAGTAATTCTGACATTAGAGATCGCTATTATGAAAGTGATGCTAAAAAGAACGATATGAATGTTTTTGGTAAATTAACTTATAATTTAGATGAAAAATGGACCTTATTTACAGACATTCAAGGTCGTTTTGTAAATTATGAAACAGGTGGATTAACTTCAGATAAAAACCCAATTGACGTAGATAAAAACTATTCTTTCTTCAATCCAAAAGCCGGAATTACCTTTAAAGCAAGTGATCTTAATAGTTTTTATGCTTCTTACGCAAAAGCGCATAGAGAACCAAACAGAAATGATTTTGAAAATGGAGTTAATAAAGCTGAAAAGTTAAATGATTATGAATTAGGTTGGAGGTACAAAAACGGCGCAACAAAAATTAATACAAATGTGTATTATATGTATTATAAAGATCAATTGGTTTTAACAGGAGCTTTAGATGATGTTGGAGCCCCAATTAGAGCAACTAGTGGTAAAAGTTACAGATTAGGACTTGAAATAGATGCCCAAATAAAAGTGTCCAATAAATTTTTAGTGCAACCTAACATAGCATTAAGCAGTAATAAAAACATAGATTTTGTTGCTTCTGTTAATGGATCTCTTACCGATTTAGGTAAAACAGATTTATCTTTTTCTCCTGAAATAGTTTTTGGAAATGCTTTAACTTATATTCCTGCTAAAAACTTACAATTATCTGTACTTTCTAAGTTTGTTGGTGAACAAAAAATGGGGAATTTAGGCAGTGTAATTTCTAATAACGACATTTTAGAAAGCTATTTTGTAAACGACCTTAACATTAGTTATAAAATAATTCCTACTAAAATATTTGAATCAATAACTTTATCTGCATTAATTAATAATGTACTTAATGAAAAATATATTTCTAATGGTTATTATGGAACTTATGATTACGAATATGAAGGTGATACATACTCTGGTGATTATGCCGGTTATTACCCACAAGCAACTAGAAACTTTTTAGTTGGTGTTAGTTTAAAATTTTAAAAACTGTATTAAATGCAAAAACCACGCTAAATAGCGTGGTTTTTATTTTTTATCAAACTCTTTTATTTGCCCCTTACTCTTTTATTTTACAAGTATTTATCTTGAAAATTGAATATAATGGACAATTACCTATAAGTGCTGTAATTACTAATATTGCTGCAATAACATATAACAATACTTGTACCCAGCTTGTTTCAATTACTGTGGAATACGCAAAATAACCTATTGCAATTCCTAACATTATTCTAATAATTCTGTCGGTACTACCAATATTAAGTTTCATAATTTATATTGTTTTATTACAAGTATAATATACGAATTTTTGAACTATTAAACTACTTTTCATATAATTTAACCTTACACTAATCGCTTTCAGAAGTCATTCTACCAGTAGCACAGCTAACAAAAGATTTTGCTTTATGAATTATAGTATTAGCATCACCAACTTCTGGATATCCCATAGAGGCTAACTTACTTTTAACGCTTTTTAAAACGGTTTCTTCTGAAGAATTAACGCCTACTTTAGAAGCTTCTAAATCAATAGCTACTTCAGTAACTCCTTCAATAGTTAATAATCCCTTTTTTATAGTATTGGCACAACCGCCACATTTTAAATTTAATATTTCTAATGTTGTCATAATTTAATTTTGTTTATATCATTTAATTTTGAGGTATTAAGAGTGCCCTCCTACCACAATTCTCATAACTTTCAAATTTAGTTTAAAAAAATTATAAATTTGAAATATAAAGAAAGATCTCATAAATCGTACCATTCTTGTTGGTTCGGTTGCAAATGACATATCGCTATATGGAGTTGTTTTTTTTATACTATTTTTCATAATACATCTGGTTTTTTTAAAGATAAAAACGGTTAAATAACACTGCCGTTTTGTTTAATATGTAATACAGTATTACTATAAAATTACACTTTATTATTAATTTTTTATTATTTATTCAGGAATTAACCACCAAAATGGTTTCGCTTTTGCTTTATAAATAAACATATAATGCATAAATAACTTCATCCAATGTCCTGCGGTACCAACAACTCCAACAGTATCGTTAATATTTCGTCCCCATTTTGGATATTTTTCCCAATCTGGCACTATTGGATTTACTGTCATAACTGCAGCTTGTCCTTTTGAAATTCCGTATCCTGCAGAAACTATACATGCAGCTCCCATACTAGCCATAGATGCTTTATGTTTGTGCTCTATTTTACCTGTTTTTATAGTATGTATTATATTTTGGGCAACAATTTTACCAATTACACCCGAAGGCATTCCTGTTCTTGGTGGCGTTGGAAATATTTTTGTTCCGTTAGGGCTTTGCATTGGTTTAGACATACCGTGTGGTGGAGCAAATGCAATACCAGCTGCATACACATTATCGTATTTTACACTTTGATACGTTAAAGGCCAATCTTCGGCTTTCCATTCTTCGTATGGTTTTGGTGTATAATCTGCATCTACTTTCATCATTCCATTTGCAGCAAAAACTTCGGCGCTAATATCTTCATTATTTTTATTAAAAGCTTTCATTCCAGCACCTGCAAAACCAGGAATTAACATTGCAAAATCAAAATTAACTGTTTTATGTTCTCCTTCTAAATTCTCGAAATAAGCAACCCCTTTTTCTATTTTTTGAACACCTGCTCTTTTAATCCAACGAATACCGTATTCTTTTAAAATTGATTCAGCAAATATTTTTGTTGGCGTTACATAACCATTTCTTTTAATGTATGCACCTCCCATTCCAAAATCACCTAATTCATATTCATTGGTAATCCAGATCATCTCAGCCAAATGCAAAAGCTTTCTTTTTTTAATTTCGAAAGCTATATTTAATACATACTCAAAAGCAGCACCTTGGCAAGTTGCCAATGGATGTCCAGTACCTATTAAAAAGGTTTGTTTTTCTCCATTTTCCATCTTTTCTAAAGCACTTTTAAGCTTTGTCCAAGCGTGAGAAGCATGGTCATAAGTACATACAGATTCTGTAAAATATTTTGGCCCCAAACCTTCAGTTCCTTCAAAATTAAGTTTTGGACCTGTAGCATTAATTAAATAATCATATGAAACTTTTTCTATAGTATCTTTTTTATCTTCAGAAACATATTTAATAGTGACAAAACCTTGCTTTTGCTCTGTATCTCCTTCAGGATGAATAGAAACAGCCAATGCTTGTTTATAATTTACTCCCATTTTTTTATAAACAGGTGCTAACTTAAACTTTACTTGATCTGGTGTCATTAAACCAACTCCAACCCAAATATTTGATGGAACCCATTGATAATTACTGTTAGGTGAAACCATAACAACTTCGTGATCTTTTTTTAAGTACTTACTTAAATAAGAAACGGCTGTATGTCCAGAAATTCCAGCTCCTAAAACAACTACTTTTGCCATAATATATATTATTTATTAAATGCTATACTCCAAACCCCTCTTACATCTCCTTCATTATAACCTGTTGCAATATCAAAAGGGTAGGTTAATTTTATTATTGAATCTGTTTTAACAGACATTGTTTCGTTTACTTTACCATGACAAACCAAACAATTAGCTTTTACAATTATTGGCGCATAAAAATGTTTTGCATTTGTTGAGTCTAATTCTAGTATTGGCTTTAACTCTTTTCCTTCTGCTACTATATTTTGATAATTATTTATAATTTCCAATTCTCGTTCTGTAGGTTCATTATCACAGCTTCTCAATTTATCAGATGCTCTTTTAATTACTACATTGTGTTTCTCTGACAATTGTTTTGTTATTGGAGCTGCTTTAAGATTACAAAAAGGGACAGCTTCTGCTGGACCACCTGCTTTCATTTTAGCCATTAATTGACTACTTAAAGCATCGAAAGTAGCTTTTGCTATTTCTTTTCCTTTAACAGTATATTCTAATTTTTCTTTTTCTGAAAGTTCAGAATTACAAGAAAAAAGACTGATTAGCATTGTAAAAATTAGAATTTTTTTCATCTTGATTATTTTATAATTGGAAAATTATTTTTATGCCAGTTGATAATTCCTCCATGTAAATCATAAATATTTTCAAAACCAATTTCAGCTAATTTCTTACTCGCTTTTGAGGTTCTAGAACCCGATCTACAGTAAATATATAGCGGTGTACTTTTATCTAATTCTGAAAATTGTTCGATAAAATTTTTATCGAATAAATTTATATTTCTTGCTCCTTTAATATGTCCTTGAGCAAATTCACCTGGTGTTCTTACATCAATTATTATTTGATTTTCTGATTTTTCTTTAAAATCAGCAGGAGTAACAACTTCTATTTTCCCTGCCTTTGTTTCTGTTTTTGAAGGTTGTTTATTATTACAGCTTATTAAAAAAATTGTAACTAAAACTGTAAGTGATATTTTAAATAACTTCATTTGTTTTTAAACTTCTTTGTAAATATAAATCTACTATTAAACATTGCTTGTAACTTATGTTACTATTTCTTAAAAGAAAAGGGAGCTTAACAGACTCCCTTTTAAATTTTTAACTTAAAAAAATTGAATTACAATAAGGTTGTTGGGCATACATAATCTGTTAATTCAATACCTGTTTCTTTAATATCTTTAAATCCACCTCTTACATCTGTAACATTATTAATACCATTTGCTTTTAGAATGGAAGCTGCTATTAAAGAGCGATAACCACCTGCACAGTGTAAATAGTATTTTTTATTTGGATTTAATTCTGCAAAGTTAGAATGAATTGTATCTAACGGAAAATTCTCAATTCCAACAACATGTTCCGATAAATATTCGGATTCTTTTCTAACATCTAAAGGCATTTCCATAGTACCCTCTTTTAACATATTTGCAAATTGAATTGCTGAAATAGACGCTACTTTATCAACCTTATGTCCTGCGGCTTTCCAAGAATGCATACCTCCACGTAAAAAACCTAGAGTATTATCGTAACCTACACGTGAAAAACGTGTAACAACTTCTTGTTCTCTACCTTCTTCAGCAATAAAAATTATTTTTTGATTAATGTCTGTTACCAAAGCTCCAACCCATGGTGCAAAACTACCATCAACTCCAATAAACCAAGCTCCAGGCACTGTGCCTTCTTCAGTAAAAACTGTAATACTTCTAGTATCAATTACCAAAACATCCTTTTGCTCGCTCATTTCTTTAAATGAATCTGCATCTATTGGTGTTGTTCCTTTATGAAGAATTGTATCAATACTAGTATTCACACCTTTATTCATTCTTACATTATTTCCAAAATATTGTGGCGGTGGCGCTAAACCTGCAGTAACTTCTTTTATAAATTCTTCTTTGGTCATATCAGCTCTTAACGCATAATTAGTTTTCTTTTGATTTCCAAGTGTATCAAAAGTTTCTGAACTCATATTTTTTCCACAAGCAGAACCTGCACCGTGATTTGGATATACTATAATATCATCTGGTAATGTCATTATTTTATTACGAAGCGATTCGAATAAATGGCCTGCCAAATCTTCTTGTGTTAGATCTGATTTTACTGCTAAATCTGGACGCCCTACATCTCCTATAAATAAGCAATCACCTGTAAAAACATATGGTTTTTGTCCTTTTTCATCAATTAACAAATACGATGAAGATTCCATAGTATGTCCTGGAGTATGCAATAATTGTAAGGTTAAATCTCCTATTTTAAATTGCTCACCATCTTTACCTTGGTGAATATCATAATTAGGGTCTGCATTTGGTCCAAAAACTATAGTAGCTCCTGTTTTTTTTGCTAAATCAACTTGTCCTGAAACAAAATCGGCATGAAAGTGCGTTAAAAACACATATTTAATTTTAGCTCCATCGGCTTTTGCCATTTCTATATAAGGCTCTGTTTCTCTTAAAGGGTCTATAATTGCTACTTCTCCTTTAGAATGAACATAATAAGCCATCTCAGCTAAGCAGCCCGTAAATAGTTGTTCTACTTTCATAATTATCTGATTTTTATTTTTTTAAATATATTTTCTTTTTTTCAAAGCTACAAGAATGCAGCTGTTTATTTGTAATAGAGGTTACATTGTTTTAATAATTAAGAATACTTTAACGATTTGTTTGTTTAATGTATTCAAAATATTTTCGTTCTATTTGTTTATTAATTTTTCGGTCCTCAAAGGCTTCTACAGCATGCTGAATACTCATAAAACAGTTAGAATAGTCTATATTTTCTATAACTCCACTTTTATCTAAAACATCTCTAACAGGACCTTTCATACCGCTAAAATCAATATCTATTCCCTTATTTTTATACTTATGTATTAGTTCTTTCAGCATAGAAACCCCTGAACTATCAATACTATTTATGCTTTCTCCATCAATTATGATCAGTTTTAATTTAGAACCTTTTTCGGATACAAACTCTTCTAATTTATCTTTGAAGAATGAAATATTTGCAAAATACAATTGCGCATCAAATCGTACAATTAACACATCTTCTGTTGTATTTAAGAGTCCTTCAAACCGATCCACATTTCTATAAAAAGTAGTGTCTTTTACTTGACCTAATACAGCAAAATGTGGTTTTGTACTTCTATAAATTAACATTACTAAAGATAATAAAACCCCTATTAATATACCTTCTTTTATACCTATTGTGGCTGTAAAAACTAATGTGGTAATTAAAATTACCAATTCAATTTTAGAATATTTTAATAATTCTTTTGGTGTTGAAAAATCTAACAAGCTATATACGGCAACTATTATAATTCCAGCCAATACTGCTTTAGGCAAATAGAAAAAAACAGGTGTTAAAAACAACAATGTTATACCAACAATTAAACTAGAAATAATAGCAGCTAATGGTGTTTTTGCTCCCGCTTGGTTATTAACAGCTGTTCTTGCCAAACCACCTGTAGATGGATAAGCTTGAAAAAAAGATCCAACAATATTTCCTAAACCGATTGCAACTAATTCTTGATTTGGCTTTACCTTATTACCCGTATGTTTAATTTCCATCGCCTTAGCTACAGATATTGCTTCTAAAAAAGCGATAAAAGAAAGTGTTAACGCTATTGGAAACAAATCAATTAATGTGTTTTTTTCAAATTTAGGAATTGTAAATTCAGGTAAACCCTTAGGTATTTCTCCTAATATTTGAATTCCGTACTGTTCTAAATGAAATACACGAACCAATACAATACCTAAAACCACAACCACCAATGCAGCAGGAATTTTAGACTTTAAACGTTTTAAAAAAATCAAAATAAATATGGAGCTTATTCCAATTATTAAAGTAATCCAATTAATTTCTTTTACATGTCTAAAAACCTCAATAACAAGCGTCTGTATTTTATTATCTCGCATTATTTCAACTCCAAATAAATGCTTTAATTGATTTAAACCAATAATTAATGCCGCAGCAGATGTAAATCCACTTATTACTGGTCTTGATAAAAAATTAACTAAAAAACCCAATTTAAAAAACCCAAAAACGACTTGTAAAAAGCCTACCATAAATGCCAATAAAATTGCAAACTCGATGAAATTTTCAGTTCCTATTTGAGCTAAAGTAGCAACTCCAGATGCAACTATTAAAGAATCCATTGCAGCAGGACCAACCGCTAATTGACGTGAAGTTCCAAAAATAGCATATACAATTTGTGGAATCATTGCTGTGTATAAACCATAAATTGGAGGTAAACCAGCAATCATAGCATAAGCAATTCCTTGTGGAATTAGCATAATTCCTACTGTTAAACCGGCACCTAAATCTCCTTTTAACCACTCTTTTTTGTAGTTAGGAAGCCAGTCTAAAATTGGTACGTATTTTTTTAAATTCATTTTTTAAACTTTTAACCTACACTCTTCAAAAATTTTAACAGTACAGGTAGCACAAACTTCTTTATCTAGTTTTTTATATATGGTAGCAATTGCTGTATGTTTATCTTTAAAAAAGTTTTCTTCACCAATTAATTTTATAAAGCCTCCTTTTTTAAGCACATCTTGACTAATTAATTTTAATCCTACAAAATAGATACCACCACCTCTACTTCTCCATTTTAATACTTCTTGAGATAACCATTCTGCACCAGCTATATCTATAAAGTTAATACCATTGGCTAGAATTAACAAGTGTTTTTGTTCATTTTTATCATATAAGTCCGTAAAATATTTAGAAATACCATCAACTGCTCCAAAATAAATTGAGCCATCAATTCTTATCATTTTTATTTGTGGACTTTCTTTACTTGTTTTATCTCTAATTATATTGATAAATTTATTTTCTATATTTTTTCCAACAACTGCTATATTTGGGTTTGATGTTTTGTCTAAATAAAAAAACAACGAAATAAATATTCCTAAAAACAATGCGGTTTCTAATTCTAAAAACAACGTACCTAACAACGTTACTATTAATACAAGAAACTCTCGTTTACTACTTTTTATAATTTGTTTAATTCGCTTAAAATCTATTAAATTATAACCTACCAATAAAATAATACCACCCATTGCAGGCTTGGCTAAATACGAAGCATAACTTGCAAAAAACAACACAACTAATAACAAACCTACTGCAGAAAATATTGCTGCTAACGGTGTTTTAGCTCCTGCCTGATAATTTACACCGGAACGAGAAAAAGAACCTGAGCTTACATAAGATGAAAAAAAACTAGAAATAATATTTGTTAATCCCTGACTAACAAACTCTTGATTATTATTTAATTTTTGATGAGAACTCATAGCAATTACCCTAGAAATTGAAACTGCTTCAACTAAACCAATTAAAGCCAATGTAATTGCACCTGAGGTTAGCATTCTCATATCTTCAAAATTAAAATTAGGGACTCTAAAAGGTGGTAAATTAGACGGAACATTTCCTATTGTTTCAATATTATGTATGTCCCCTCCTAACAAAATTGCTAACACACTTCCTAAAATCATTGCTAACAACATATTTAATTTAGAAAAGTATTTAATTTTTTTTATTAAAAGAGCCAATAAAAGCGTTGTTAAAGCAACACTAAATACATACAAATTTGTTTCTTTAATATGGGAAAATATGTAGGAAACAATTTCATAAAACGAACTTCCTTGCGGAACATTTACGCCAAATACATGTTTTAACTGTTTAAAAGCGATTAAAATTCCAGCACCTGCGGAAAAACCTATTACTACAGTATAAGAAACAAAGTTTACTAATTTCCCCATTTTAACCAATCCCATTAGCAGTTTTAAAATACCTGCCATAAACGATAACAGAATAGCTAATGAAATAAATGCTTGTAAATCTGATTCGGGTGTTACAAACTTACTTATAATTGAAAAAACTACGATTGAACCTGTTGTAGTAGGTCCCGAAATTAAATGGTATGAAGACCCAAATAAAGCTGCTATAATTGGAGTTATCATGGCTGTATAAAAACCATAAATTGGTGGTAGACCTGCAATCATTGCAAATGCTACTGCCTGTGGTATTACAATAACAGTACCTGTAATTCCGGCAATTAAATCATCTTTCCAAGTTTTTTTGACTAGAGGAAGCCAAGTCAAAAAAGGAAATATTTTATATAAACTCATAATAGTACGTTTAGAGTTTTATGCATTAACAAAAGTAAGCTGCTATATTTTTAGTATTGTTACAAGAATTACATATTATTAAAATAATTCTGCTTGTGTATCACCTTTAGTTCTTCCCAGATGCTTATATGCTAAATGTGTAACCTCTCTACCTCTTGGTGTTCTCATAATAAAACCTTCTTGAATTAAAAATGGTTCATAAACCTCCTCAATTGTTTCTGAGTTTTCACCTACAGCAGTTGCTAAGGTACTAATACCAACAGGGCCTCCTTTAAATTTATCTATAATAGTTATTAAAATTTTATTATCCATCTCATCTAACCCGTACGCATCAACATTTAAGGCATTTAAAGCAAACTTAGCAATTTCAATAGTAATGGTACCATTTCCTTTAATTTGTGCAAAATCGCGTACTCTTCTTAATAAAGCATTTGCAATTCTAGGTGTACCTCTACTTCTACCTGCAATTTCAATAGCAGCTTCCATTGCAATAGGCATTTTTAAAATTTTTGCACTTCGCTGTATAATATTGGTAAGTAATTCTTTATTATAATATTGCAACCTACTACTAATACCAAAGCGGGCACGCATTGGTGCCGTTAATAATCCCGAACGTGTTGTTGCTCCAATTAAGGTAAATGGTTCTAAATCTATTTGAACTGTTCGAGCATTAGGTCCAGATTCTATCATAATATCTATTCGATAATCTTCCATTGCCGAGTATAAATATTCTTCTACAATTGGACTTAGCCTGTGTATTTCATCTATAAACAACACATCTCTTTCACCTAAATTTGTTAACAAACCTGCTAAATCACCAGGTTTATCCAAAACGGGTCCCGAAGTAATTTTTAAACCCGCATTTAATTCATTTGCCAAAATATGCGCCAAGGTAGTTTTCCCTAAACCCGGAGGCCCATGAAACAAGGTGTGGTCTAAAGCTTCACCTCTTAAATTAGCAGCTTCAACAAATATTTTAAGGTTCTCTAAAACTTGTTCCTGTCCTGTAAAATCATTAAAACTTAGTGGTCTTAATTTTTTTTCAACATCTAATTCCTCTCTCGAATAATCTGTGTTCTCAGGATTTAAGTTTTCGTTCATATTTATAGCGTTACTTTGATAGCACGAAGATATAAAAAAATTAATGACGATTCTCTATTCTAAATTAATGTAGTTATTTTAATTTAAGTTACTCAAACTAAAGCTTTAATCTCTATACTACTAAACAAAACACTTAAAATTAAACATTTATAAAAAAACCTATATTTGTAGTATAAAGAACCCGTAATTAAATGAAAAACAAATTAAAAGCAGTACAAGAATTTCACGAAGCATTTGGACTTGGTATTAACCAAGAACCAATTGCACAACTTTCAGAAAATAAATCAAAACTACGGTTCGATTTAATGGCTGAAGAAAACGAAGAATACCTAGAAGCTGCAAAAAAAAATGACCTTATAGAAGTTGCTGATGCACTAGGCGATATGCTGTACATTTTGTGTGGCACAATTTTAGAACACGGAATGCAACATAAAATTGAAGAAGTTTTTAATGAAATCCAACTTAGTAATATGAGTAAATTAGGTGCAAATGGAAAACCAATTTATAGAGAAGATGGAAAAGTATTAAAAGGCCCAAATTATTTTAAGCCAAACATAGGTAAAGTGTTAAAAAAATAATTTTAAACTAACTAACAATTAAACAATATGAAAAACAAACTTAAAAGCTTAATGTTATATCCTTCAATAATAGCATTATCACTCGTTTTTTCCTGTAAAGGAGAACCACAAACCGAAATAGAAAAAATACCAGGTATTATTGTTGAAAACATGGACACTTCAGTAAAACCAAACGACGATTTTTTTAGATATGTTAACGGAAGCTGGTTAGATAAAGCTGAAATTCCAGCAGACAGAACTTCTTGGGGTAGTTTTAACGAATTAAGAAAAAAAACCGATGAAGATGTTCTAACAATTTTAAATGAAGCAATTGCTGAAAACAAATTTCCAAAATTAAAAGATGCTCAAGGAAATTTAACTTTAGAATCTGATCAAAAAAAGGCCGTAAACTTTTACGAATCTATTATGGATACCGTAACTAGAGATAAACAAGGTATTGCTCCAGTATTGCCTTTTTTAAATAAAATTGAGGCATTAAATAACATAAACGATTTACAAAATTTACTTACCGAATTAGCTCCTTATGGCTATGGTGGATTTTTTGGATTTTCTGTATTTAACGATTTAAAAGATAGTAAAATGAATGCTGGATATGTTTCTCCTGCAGGCTTAGGGCTATCTCGTGATTATTACGTAGATCAAGATGAAGACACCAAAGAAAAACGAGTAAAATACATAGCACATATTGCAAAAATGCTACAATATTTTGGCGACACTGAAGAAATGGCAAAAACAAATGCTCAAAAAATATTTGACTATGAGTATAATTTAGCAGAACCAAGGTTTACTAAAGAAGAATCTAGAGACACACGAAAACTTTACAACCCAAAAACTATTGAAGAACTTACTGCTTTAACTCCCTCAATAAATTGGAACTCTTACTTTAAAAATTTAGGAATTGATTCTCTTGAACGTGTAATTGTAATGCAACCAAAATATATGGAAGCTGTTGAAAATATAATCTCTTCAAGTTCTATTGAAGACATTAAATTGTATTTACGCTGGACAACCATAGATAGAGCTGCTAGTTTATTAAATGAAGAATTAGAAAATGCAAACTGGGAGTTTTACAGCAAAGAATTAACAGGTGCAAAACAACAAAGACCAAGAAACGAAAGAGCTTTATCAACACTAAACGGTTCTATTGGTGAAGCATTAGGTAAATTATATGTTGATGCAAAATTTCCACCTGAAGCAAAAGCTAAAGCTGAGGAAATGATTAAAAATGTTATGCTAGGTTTCGAAAAAAGAATTAATGCTTTAGAATGGATGAGCCCTGAAACCAAAATAAAAGCTATAGAAAAATTAGATAAAATGACTGTTAAAATAGCATATCCAGACAAATGGAAAGATTACTCTGAATTGGATGTAAAAGCTATTGAAGACGGAGGTTCTTACTTTGAAAACTCTATAAATATTGCAAAATGGAACTTCACAAAAAACATGAATAAACTTGGAAAAGAAGTTGACAGAACCGAATGGGGAATGGCACCACAAATTGTAAATGCATATTTTAATCCTGTAAATAATGAAATTGTTTTTCCTGCAGCAATTCTACAACCACCTTTCTACAATTATCAAGCAGATGAAGCTGTTAATTATGGAGGAATTGGAGCTGTTATTGGTCACGAAATATCACATTGTTTTGACGATTCAGGTGCAAGATTCGATGCAGACGGTAACTTAAACAATTGGTGGACTGAACAAGATTTAGAACAATTTACAGCATTAGGTAAAAAATTAATAGACCAATTCAGTGCTGTAGTAGCTATAGATGATGTAAATTTAAATGGAGAGTTTACATTAGGTGAAAATATTGGCGATTTAGGTGGTATTAATGCTGCTTTTGATGGTTTACAAATCTTTTACGAGAAAAATGGAAAACCTACAGCTATTGATGGATTTACACCTGAACAACGTTTTTATATGTCTTGGGCTACTATTTGGAGAACTATTATGAGAGATGAGGCTATGAAAAATTTAATTAAAACAGACCCACATTCACCAGGAATGTATAGAGCTTATATGCCACTACAAAATGTAGATGCATTTTACGAAGCATTTAATATTGTTGAAGGAGATAACATGTATTTAAAACCAGAAGATAGAGTTAAAATCTGGTAAATTTATATCAAAAAAAAGGAGCTTTTAAAGCTCCTTTTTTATTAAATCTGCACTATAAAAACCTCCTCGGTTTTCTTTTCTGTTTTTAGAAAACTGTGTAATTAAATATGCTGTAGTTATTAAATTTCTAAGTTCACACAAATCTGTTGAAAGCTCAGATTGATCATACAAGCGTTTATTATCTTCATACAATACTCTTAACCTTTTTTCAGCCCTAAGCAAACGTTCATTTGAACGAACAATACCAACATAATTACTCATAATAGTTTTCACTTCATTTCTATCATGCGTAATTAATATTTTTTCCATGTTTTTAGCAATTCCACTGTCATTCCAAATAGGTACATTTTTTGGTTCTTTAATTTTATGGAATCGTTTTTTTAAATTTTCACATGCATTATGAGAAAATACAAGTCCTTCTAATAAAGAGTTTGAAGCCAACCTATTTGCTCCATGCAAACCTGTTCTTGTTACTTCTCCAGAGGCATATAAATTTTTAAGAGATGTTTTAGCTTTTTTGTTAACATTTACACCTCCACAAATATAATGTTGTGCGGGTGAAACAGGAATATAATCTTTTCTAATATCAACACCTAAACTCAAACATTTCTCTGTAATATTTGGAAAATGTTTCTTAAAAGCTTCATAATCTATATGTGTACAATCTAAATAAACATGCGGAGCTCCACTTTTTTTAAGTTCATTATCTATAGCTCTTGCCACAATATCTCGAGATGCTAATTCTTCACGATCATCATACTTCTTCATAAAACGTTCACCATAATAATCTCTTAAAATGGCTCCTTCACCTCTTACTGCTTCAGAAATTAAAAAAGCTGGGTATTCTCCTGGATTGTATAATGCTGTTGGATGAAATTGAATAAATTCAACATCAGAAACTTCTGCTTTAGCTCTATATGCCATTGCAATTCCGTCACCCGTTGCAACAATAGGATTTGTTGTAGTACTATATACTTGCCCATTACCACCAGTTGCTAACATTGTTGCTTTTGCAGAAAAAGTTTTAACTATATTCTTTTTTTCATCTAAAACATAGGCTCCAAAACAGGTTATTTTTTCTTTTCGCTTAATATGCTTTTTCTTAACCTGATGTTCAGTTATTAAGTCTATTGCATAATGGTACTTTAAAAACGTAATATTCTCAGCTTTTTCTACTTGCGCAAGAAGTGCACGTTCAATTTCTGCTCCTGTTATATCCTTATGGTGTAAAATTCTATCTTGCGAATGTCCTCCTTCTCTTCCCAAAGAATAATTTCCTTCTTTAGTTTTGTCAAATTTTGTTCCCCAATCTATTAATTCTCTTAACCGATCAGGAGCGCTTTCAACAACCATTTTAACTATAGCTTCATCACAAATTCCATCACCTGCAATTAAGGTATCTTCAATATGTTGGTCAAAAGAATCTACCGTTTTATTCCAAACAGTTGAAATACCACCTTGAGCGTATTTAGTATTACACTCATTTTTTTCGTACTTAGTAATTATTGTAATTGTAGCATCTTTAAAGTGTTCTGCTGCTTTTAAAGCAAAAGACAAGCCGGCAATACCTGAACCGATTACTAAAAAATCGGTTTTATTTATTTTTTTTTCGGCATTCATTAAATTTTATTTAGAAAGTTCTAGCATACGTTCAATTGAAACCAATGCTTTTTCACTTAATTCCGAATCAACTTCTACGTGTGGTAATTCGTGTTTTAAGCATAAATACAATTTTTTCATAGTATTCATCTTCATATAAAAACACTCACTGCAATTACAACTATCATCTTCAACAGGTGCAGGAATTAAAATTTTATCTGGTGATTCTTGTCGCATTTTATGCAAAATACCAACTTCGGTTGCAACAATAAATGTTTTAGCCTTACTATTTTTTACATAATTTAATAAGCCCGAAGTAGAACCAACATATTTAGCCACTTTTAATAAATGAGCTTCAGATTCTGGATGTGCAATTATTTCAGCTCCTGGATTTTCGGCATATAAATTCAAAATTTTATCTATTGAAAATGCCTCGTGTACCATACAAGCACCATCCCAAAGTAACATGTCTCTACCTGTTTTTTTAATTAACCAAGACCCTAGATTTCTGTCTGGTGCAAAAATAATAGGTTGGTCTTTTGGAATAGAGTTTATAATTTTTTCTGCATTTGATGAAGTACAAACAATATCTGTTAATGCTTTTATTTCTGCTGAAGTATTTACATAAGAAACAACTAAATGATCTGGATGTTGTTTTTTAAATGCTGCAAAATCAGCTGGAGGGCAAGAGTCTGCTAGAGAGCAACCTGCTTTTAAATCGGGTAATAAAACCTTTTTAGTAGGATTTAAAATTTTTGCAGTTTCTGCCATAAAATGCACTCCTGCAAAAACAATAATATCAGCTTCTGTTTTTGCTGCTTCTTGAGCTAACGCTAGACTATCTCCAACAAAATCAGCAATATCTTGTATTGCATCTTCTTGGTAATAATGTGCTAAAATTATTGCATTTTTCTTTTTTCTTAGTTTTTTTATTTCTTTTACAAAATCGATGCTTTTTGGTATATCAACATCTAAAAAACCTATTTCTTCTATGTTTTGTTTTGCTTTTTCTAATGTAGCCATATGTATTTTTTACTTGGTTTAAACCAATAAATATGCCAAAAAAAGTAAGAAAATCGAATTTGAAATCGGTTTACTTTCAAATTAATTTAGCATTGCAATTTATAAAAAGTTATTTTTTTAAGCAAGCCTTACTAAGTTTGCTTACTGAACTTTAAATCTCCATCCAAATTTATCTTCTGCAAGGTTTCTTTGAATATCTGTTAAACTCTTTTTTATAAATGAAGCATAGCTATTTTCTACTTTTGGTAATTCAAATTTCTCATCTTTATGAGCAAAACCTAAAATAGGACTAATTACAGCTGCTGTTCCTGCCCCAAACATTTCTAATAATTCACCACTTTTAGCTGCCGAAATTATTTCTGTTACCCTAATAGGTCGCACCTCTACTTTTATTCCTTTATCTTCTGCAAACTGAATTATACTTTTACGAGTTACACCATCTAATATTCTTTCGCTTGTAGGTGCTGTTAATAATGTATCATTTACTCTAAAAAACACATTCATAGTACCAGCTTCCTCTAAAAATTCGTGACTAGAAGCATCTGTCCATAAAACTTGCTGATATCCTTGTTTTTCAGCTAATTTAGCTGGAAAAAACGATGCGGCATAATTACCTGCTGCTTTTGCAAAACCTACACCACCATTTGCAGATCTACTGTATTTATCTGCTATTTGAACTCTAACTTCACCTCCATAATATGCTTGTACTGGAGAACAAATAATCATAAATTTATAACTTGTAGAAGCTGATGCAGAAACACAATTTTCTGTAGCTATAACAAAAGGCCTAATATATAATGAACTATCTGCCCCTTTTTGAACCCAATCACTATCTAACTTTAACAATTCTGTTAAACCTTCGAAAAAATACTCTTTTGGAAAAGCAGGCATATCTAAACGCTCTGCAGATTTGTTAATACGTTGTTGGTTTTGATCTGGTCTAAATAACCAAACATCACCATCATCATCTTTATAAGCTTTCATTCCTTCAAAAACAGCCTGACCATAATGAAAGACTTTTGCAGAAGGATCAAATGAAATAGCTTGGTAAGGTCTAATTTTAGGAGTTTGCCAAGCACCATCTTCATAATCACATTCAAACATATGGTCTGTAAATATTTGACCAAATTTTAAATTACTAAAATCAACATCAGAAATTTTAGATTTTTTTATTTTTTCTATATGTAAAGCCATTGTACTTAAATTTTGTTTAAGCAAAATTACTTATTTTTTTTCATTAAAAAGTTTTAAATGCTTTTTAGGTTAGTTTTTTATTTTTAATATATTTGTTCAAAATGTTGAATTTAAACAAATTGAAATGGTAAAAAATGTAATATTAGTAGTTATAGGCTTATTTATGGTAGTTTCTTGTAAAAATGAAAAAGCAAAAAACAATGAGAAAGCCACTGAAGTAGAGGAAATTGCATACATTTCTTTTGGTGATAAAATAACAGATGACAATGTTATTACAAAAGAACAAATGGCTGAAAAATATAAAGACTTAAAAGAAGGAGATACTGTTAATGTAAAATTCGCTTCTAAAATTAACGAAGTTTGTAAAGCAAAAGGTTGCTGGATGAATTTAGATTTAGGAGAAGAAACAACTGCTTTTGTAAAATTTAAAGACTATGGCTTTTTTATGCCTTTAAATGCAGATGGAAGAGAAGTAATTGTAAATGGAAAAGCCTTTGTTAAAACTACCCCAATTGAAGAGCTTCGCCATTTTGCTGAAGATGCAGGCAAATCTGAAGAAGAAATTGCTGCAATAACAGAACCTAAATACACATTATCTTTTGAAGCAGATGGTGTTTTAATGAAAAAATAATGAAAAATTTAACCCTCTTAATTCTAGGAAGTGTTTTATTTTTTTCGTGTAATTCTACAAAAAAAGAAGCACCTAAAAATAACGAAGAAGAATTGGTAATGTATGAATTTTCTGAAATGGCTTTGCTAATGGAAGAAATGTACAAAGCCAATGAAGATTTAAAAAACAAGATTGTAAATAAAGAAGCTATTGGAGATTTTTCCGATAAATTTTTAGATATTCATTCTGCTGTTTTAACCAATCCAAAAGACAGAGATGCTAGTTTTGAAATTTTCTCAAAAGCATTTCTTGAAAATCAAAAAGCTATCTATTCTGCATCTCCAGACGATGTTAAAGACCAGTTTAATCTTATGGTAAACTCTTGCGTAGCCTGCCATAAAACTACTTGTACCGGACCAATTCCTAGAATTAAAAAGCTACTTATAAAATAAAATATTGAAAAGAGAAATAATTACTACATCTGATGGATCTTCAACCATCCATCTACCGGAATGGAATGAACAATACCATTCTAAACACGGTGCAATACAAGAAGCTAAACACGTTTTTATTAAAAATGGATTATCTCTATTTTCTAATAAAAAAATTTCTATATTAGAAATAGGTTTTGGTACTGGCTTAAATAGTTTTATAACTTTTTTAGAAGCCCAAAAATTTAATTTAGAAGTAAATTATATTGGTATTGAAGCCTACCCTGTGGCTGCTGAAGAAATTGATAAGTTAAATTATGTTTCAGAATTAAGCGCAACAGATTTTAAAGACATTTTTAATCTAATGCACAAACAGGAATGGGAAATTAAAAATAATTTAACGCCTAGTTTTACACTTACAAAAAGAAAGCAATTTTTTAATGAAATTAAAGACATTAACTCGTTCGATTTAATTTATTTTGATGCTTTTGGAGCAAGAGTGCAACCAGAACTATGGACAGAATCTATTTTTAAAACTATGTTTAATGCTTTAAAAAACGATGGAGTTTTAGTAACTTACAGCGCTAAAGGAAGTGTTAGAAGAGCAATGCAATCTGTTGGCTTTATTGTTGAAAGATTGCCCGGACCTCCAGGAAAAAGAGAAATGTTAAGAGCTTTAAAAAAATAATTATTTTACAATATGGAACAACAACGATTTAAAAAGCGAAAAAAACCAAATTATAAAAGAGGAATTATTTTAGTACTATTATTACTGTTAATTATTTTCTTATGGTTTAATATTGAAAACATTATTACCGGATTTTTAAATCCAAAATAATATTGCTTTAAAAAACGCTATCTTACCATTTATAGTTTTTAAAAGTCAATAATCCAATCCTTATAAAACAACAAATTGAGCTCAGAAAAAATTATATTAGGAATTGATCCCGGAACAACTATTATGGGTTTTGGATTGATTAAGGTTGTAAATAAAAAAATGGAATTAATGCAGTTAGACGAACTGATATTAAAAAAATACGACGACCATTATGTAAAACTAAAATTAATTTTTGAACGAACCATACATTTAATAGAAACGTACCACCCCGATGAAATTGCTATAGAAGCACCATTTTTTGGTAAAAATGTACAATCCATGTTAAAATTAGGAAGAGCACAGGGTGTTGCTATGGCTGCAGGATTAACTCGAGAAGTTCCAATAACAGAATATTCTCCAAAAAAAATAAAAATGGCCATTACTGGTAATGGTAATGCAAGTAAAGAACAAGTAGCTAAAATGCTACAAAGTCTATTAAAAATTAAAACATTGCCTAAAAATTTAGATGCAACAGACGGATTAGCAGCAGCAGTTTGTCATTATTACAACAGTGGTAAAGTTACCACAGGTAAAAATTACACTGGCTGGGCAGCTTTTGTAAAACAAAACCAAAAAAGAGTAAAAAAGTAATAACCTTTCAGCTTTTAAACTGTTTTATACTATCACATCACATTCGTAGGTTTCGTATTTTTTATCGATTATAAGTTTTCTATGTTCTTTAAATGAATAATGTTCTTTAGAATTTTCCATCCTTATACGATCTTCTTTAGAAGTCCAATATTCAACTAAAAAATATCGATTTTCTTCATTTCTATCTTTAAAAATATGAAAATGATCCAATCCGGCTGGTTTAGCTTCTGTCAATTCTTCAAATTTCTGCAATTCAACAAAAGTAATTCCCTCACCATCTTTAACTTTAAATGAAACTATATAGGTATACATAACAAAGGCTTTTATCAAATTTACATAACAGATTTAACACCAACGGTAACCTAAATCACCTTTTGTGGTATTCTATTAAGTTGTACTTTTGAAAAATCTAAAAACAAATTAAATTGGCAGGAATATATATTCACATCCCCTTTTGTAAACAAGCTTGTTATTATTGCGATTTTCATTTTTCAACTTCAATAAAAAGAAAAGAAGAAATGTTATTAGCTATTATAAATGAATTACAAATGCGTAAAAATGAGTTTGAAAATGAGCTAATTGAAACCATTTATTTTGGAGGTGGTACACCATCGCTGTTAACCACCAAAGAAATTACCGCTATTTTTGAAGTTATCTATAGCAATTATAAGGTAATTACAAATCCAGAAATTACCTTAGAGGCAAATCCTGACGATTTATCTGAAAGCACTATTAAAGCCTTAGCAAATTCACCTATAAACAGGCTAAGCATTGGAATTCAATCTTTTTTTGATGACGATTTAAAATTTATGAACCGTGCACATACAGCCGAAGAATCCAAAAAATGTTTAACCACAGCCATCAGTTATTTTAAAAATATAACCATCGATTTAATTTATGGCGTACCCAATATGAGTAACAAAAAATGGAATGAAAATTTAAAAACAGCTTTTGATTTTGGAGTTTCTCATATTTCGAGCTATGCACTCACGGTAGAAAAAAACACAGCTTTAGATAATTTTATTAAAAAAGGAAAAGTTCCTGCAGTAAACGAGCAACAAGCTTTAGAACATTTTAATATTTTAGTTTCCGAAACTGAAAAACAAGGATTTGTACATTATGAAATTTCTAATTTTGGAAAACCTAACTACTTTTCAAAACATAACACTTCTTATTGGCTTGGAAAAAAATACTTAGGTTTTGGTCCTTCGGCACATTCTTTTAACGGAAAACAACGTGCTTGGAATGTTTCAAATAATGCAAAATACATAAAGGCCATTAATAACAATATACTTCCGCTAGAAATTGAAACCCTTTCAATTAATAATAGATTTAATGAATATATTATGACTGGCCTAAGAACCATTTGGGGTATTGACCTGCATAAAATTAATAACGATTTTGGAGAACTTTATTTAAATGAATTAATTAAAAATTCAGAACAATTTATAAAAAAAGGCTTGCTAAAAATTACTTTAGAAAAAAAATTAACAACTACACAAAAAGGCAAATTTTTAGCCGATGGAATTGCAAGCGATTTATTTAAAGTTTAACTATATTTGAATAAGAATAAATAACTATGGAATTATTAACTGGAATTTTATTAGGTGCAATAGCATCATATTGGGGATTTTCTTTTTTCAATAGAAAAAAAGGAGTAAATCAAGTAGAAAAGCAATCAGTAGTTTTAATTGAAAAAATAAAAAGCGTTTGTAAATTAATTTCTGTTGAAGGAGATTTTGCTGAAATTTATCATTTTGAAGACACCAAAAATCGTTTTTTAAACTTATTTACAAGCAGAAAAAAAGCTGTTTTATTAATAAACGCAAAAGCACATATAGGTTTCGATTTATCTCAAATTAAGTTAGATGCCAATAATGATTCTAAAGAAATAGTATTAACTCATTTTCCAGAACCAAAAATACTATCCGTTGAAACCGATGTAAAATATTACGATAAAAAAGATGGTATTTTTAATAAATTTGATGCCTCAGATTTAACTGACCTTCAAAAAGAAGCAAAACAATTTATTGTGGCTAAAATACCTGAAACTGGATTGTTAAATTCTGCAAAAAAAGAAGCTTTAGATACCATTTTAATGATTGAAAAAATGTTAGAAACTTCTGGTTGGAAACTAAACTACTCTCAACTGGTATTACCTAACGGAGAACTTAAAGAGTTAAATAAATAATATGAATATTGAACAATTTAGAGCTTATTGTTTGTCAAAAAAACATGTTACCGAAAGCTTCCCTTTTGATGATGTAACCTTGGTTTTTAAAGTAGCTGGTAAATTATTTGCTTTAACTGGTTTAAACAATAAACCCGCCACAGCAAATTTAAAATGTGATCCGGAAAAGGCAATACAACTACGCGAAGAATATTCCGATATTATTGAAGGATATCATATGAATAAGAAACATTGGAACACAGTAACTATTGAAGGTAATTTACCCACCAAGCTTATTGAAGAATTGGTAAATAATTCTTACAATTTAGTTGTAAAAGGGCTTACAAAAAAACGCCAAAAAGAATTGGGTTTTATTTAATAATTACTTTTTTTTCTATATTCCGATGGAGTTACACCTTTTATAAATTTAAACTTTCTATTAAAATTTGCTAAATTATTAAAACCCGATTTATAAGAAATTTCAGTAATGCTTAAATCGTTTTTTTTAGTTAATAATTTACACGCATTTCCTATTCTAATATCAATTAAAAAGTTAACAAAAGTTTTGGTGGTTCGCTGCTTAAAATACCTACAAAATGCATTAGGAGTCATATTTGCAATATCTGCAACATCGTGCAAACTTATTTCTTTATGAAAATTTTCCATTGTATATTGAAAAATATCACTCATTCTTTTCCCTTCATTTCCAGCATATTTTTTTAAATTTATTAAAGAAGATAATTTGCGTTTTTCAGCACCGGAAATTAAGCGTAAAACTTCTAAAAAATTAATAAATTGTTGATATTTTGAAAATGATTTAATTTTAGAAAAAATATGGGAAATATCCTTTTTATTTGACAGAACCTTATACCCTAAAACAGCATCATCAAAAAAATCGTTAAAACATTCAAATTCTGGCAGATCAAAAAAGTCTTCTCCAAAACAATTTTTTGCAAAAAATAAAGTCACCATTTCTGTTTCTTGTTCAAAAGCGGCATCACGCTTAAAAACATGTGGTAAATTTTCACCTAAAACAAAGATATCGTTTTTTTTAAAACTCCCTACACAATCACCAATTGCAAAGGTTCCTTCACCCGCAATAACTAAACTAATTTGAATCTCTTTATGTTGATGTAATTTCTCATAGTAATTTTCACCTTTATAATGCTCAATATACATTGTTACATTTTTTGGTTTTGGAATTGTAAAAGGTAAAACTTTCATGTGCTTATATTGTTTTTTTTAACAAAAAATAAGTTATTACTATTTGTGTTTTATTAAATTATAGGCTTACTTCACTCCTAAACAGAAGCATAGGCCAATATTAATCTATTTTTTTAAATAAATAACATATTAGAGATAAAATAATATCACAAATTAAAAAGAACGTTTTTTATACAATTGGCATTTATAAAACACCCATTTTTTAAAATATAAGAATTGAAAAATAATACAGCTAATTAAAAGAATAAAACCAAAATATATTGATCTAAATATACTGTTGCACTAAAGTAATTAGTGAATTTGCATCTTGGTCTCCAGATTGTCTCCATTTCATTTCTCCATCTTTATAAATAATAAAAGTTGGATTTCCTTTAATTCTTAATGCATTTGCTAAAATTTCATTTTTTTCAATATCAATTTTTATCACTTTAGCTTTATCGCCAAGTGCAGCTGCAACATCTCGTAATACAGAATGCAAATTATCAGAGTCTTCTTCCCATTCTGTATAAAAATCTATTAAAACAGGGATCTCAGAACTTATTAATTCTCCAAATTTTGTCATAATTTATTATATTTTTATTGACTATAGCTGCATAAAAACAGGCTGTATATATACAAATGTACTATTTTAAATTAAAAAAATTGATAGTTACTTCTTTTTCAGTGTAATTACAGTAATTTCTGGCCAAATACCTATTCTACCAGGAAATGCTAAAAACCCAAATCCTCTATTTACATTTATATATTTTCCAAATTCTTTATACACTCCAGCCCAATGTTTATAAACATATTTAATAGGGCTCCATTTTATACCTGGTATTTCAATTCCAAATTGCATTCCGTGTGTATGCCCGCTTAGCGTTAAATGGTAATTATTTTCATGTGTTTTCACCTCGTGTTCCCAATGCGAAGGGTCGTGACTCATTAATATTTTAAAATCTACTTTATTTATTTTTGAAGAAGCCAAATTTAAATCACCTGCTTTTTTAAAACGTGTTCCCCAATTTTCTACACCTATTAAAGCTATTTTATCGTTTTCTTTTTCTAAATAAACACTATCATTCAACAATAAATTAAATCCAATTTTAGGATGAATATCTTTTATAGATTGAAAATTTTGTTCTTTTTCATCTGCAGAATTCCAACGGACATATTCACCATAATCATGATTTCCTAAAACAGCATACTTTCCGTCTTTTGCTTTTAATTTTTTAAAATATGGAATCCAAGGTGTCATTTCATCTGCTGTATTATTTACAATATCTCCAGTAAATAAAATAACATCCGATTCTTGTTCATTAATTAAATCTATTGCGTACGCAATTTTCTCTTCATTATCAAAACTACCACTATGTATATCTGAAAGGTGCGTTAATTTAAAACCATCAAAAGCACTTGGTAAATCATCAAAAACCAACGTGTGTTTTATTACTTTAAAATTGTATTTACCTTTTACAATTCCGTACAAAATTGATGAAAAAGGAATTGCAGCCAAACCCAAAGCTACTTTGCTTACAAAAGCTCTTCTATCTGGCAAATAACCTGTTGTAGTTGTAGCTGAAAAATAATTAAAAACAGATTTAAAAACTCTAAAAACATCTTCACCAAACAACACAATTAGCGCAATAATTTTAGGCGCTATTGTTAAAATCAACAATCCAAATGAGAGCATTACTTGCTGATTTAGGCCCTTAGAAGCTTCTATAGAATTAATACTATAAACAACATTTACAATTACAGCAATTGATATTAGCCAATAGAATACAAATACAATTTTATTTTTAGTAATTGTTTTTACACTTTGAAAAGCATAAAAATCTATAAAAAGTACAAAAGCAATAAAAACTATCCATCTAATCATTTAAAAATTGTTTCTCATTTTTGTAAATATACATTTTAAGTCCAAAAAAATGTTAAACAACTTAATTAATGAATTGTTAAAATTGATTTTAGTACTTTTACTGCAATTAAAAATTTCAATAAAAAAATAGATGTCTGCACAAAAACGCCTTTTCCTTTTAGATGCTTTTGCATTAATATTTCGTGGTTATTATGCACTAATTAAAAATCCTAGAATTAATTCAAAAGGTATGGATACTTCAGCCGTTTTAGGGTTTACAAATTCTTTATTAGATGTTATAAAAAGAGAAAATCCAGACCATTTGGCTGTTGCTTTTGACAAAGGTGGCTCTCATTCAAGAAATGAAGCTTTTCCTGAATATAAATCTAATAGAAGTGAAACCCCTGAAGCTATAAAAATTGCAATTCCATATATTCATAAAATACTGGAAGCAATGCACATTCCAATTATAGAAAAAGAAGGTTTTGAAGCAGACGATTTAATTGGAACTCTTTCAAAACAAGCTGAAAAAGAAGGATTTCAAGTATTTATGGTAACTCCAGATAAAGATTTTGCACAACTAGTTTCTGAAAACATTTTTATGTATAAGCCAGCCAGAATGGGGAATGGTATTGAAAAATGGGGAATTCCAGAAGTTCAAAAAAAGTTCGAAGTTGAAAAACCAGAACAAGTAATTGATTATTTAGGAATGATGGGAGATGCCGTTGATAATATTCCTGGTTTACCTGGTGTTGGTGATAAAACTGCAAAAAAATTTATAAAACAATACGGAAGTATGGAAAATCTTTTAGCAAATACACACGAGCTAAAAGGTAAAATGAAAGAAAAAGTGGAAGCTAATAAAGCATTAGGACTACTTTCAAAAGAATTAGCAACCATAATTTTAGATTGCCCTGTAACTTTTAACGAGAAAGATTTTGAGTTAAATCACCCTGATTTCGAAAAAACAAATGAAATTTTTAAAGAATTAGAATTCCGAAGAATTGCAGAAAACCTAAACAAAATATTTAAAATTCCAACTACAGAAACCATTGGTAAAACAACTGATTCTGAAACTAAAAAAACTACAAAACCAACTCCAGATACAAATCAGCAATTCGATTTATTTGCTTCACCAGAAGATGAAAAATCTAAAGAAACAGGAATTACAGGTTATAAAAATATAGAAAATACAAATCACGTATATCAATTTATAAATACAACACTTTCTAGAAAACTATTACTTCAAAAATTATTACAACAAAAATCCGTAAGTTTTCATATTGAAACTAGTGGTTTTAATGCTTTTGAAGCAGAAATAGTTGGAATTTCTTTCTCTTACGAAAAAGGAAAAGGATATTTTATTCCGACAGAAAACAAAGAAAAAACAAAAGTTATTTTAGACGAATTAACTCCTTTTTTCGAAAATGAAACCATTGAAAAAATAGGTCACGAATTAAAATTTACCATAAAAGTACTTAGCACTTATAATATTAAAGTTCAAGGAAATTTATTTGATACCCAATTAGCACATTATTTATTGCATCCAGATATGCGTCATAATATGAACGTACTTTCTGAAACTTACTTAAATTACCAACCAATAAACAGCGTCGATTTAATTGGAAAAAAAGGAAAAAACCAACTTTCAATTAAAGAAATAGATTTAAAAAAACTAACCGAATATACAGTTGAAAATGCTGCTATTATTTTTCAACTAAAAGAAATTTTCCTAAACGATTTAGAAAAATTCAAGCTAACAAAACTCTATAATGAAATAGAAATACCCGTATTAAAAGTTTTAGCTTCTATGGAATTAGAAGGTATTAAATTAGATGATGCATTTTTAAATTCATTAGCAGAAAAATTAACAAATGATATTCAACAACTTGAAGATTCTATATATAAAGAAGCTGGTATCAGTTTTAATTTAGCTTCACCCAAACAATTGGGAGATGTATTATTTGACCATTTAAAATTAGTAGATAAACCTAAAAAAACAAAAACAGGGCAATATGCTACAGGTGAAGAAATTTTATCAAAATTAGCTTCCAAACATCAAATTGTACAAGAAATATTAGAATGGAGAGGTTTGGTTAAACTAAAAAACACTTATATAGATGCATTACCTAGAGAAGTAAATTCCGTTACAAACAGAATACACACAACTTATAGTCAAGCAGTTGCAGCAACAGGAAGGCTAAGTTCTAACAATCCGAACCTACAAAACATACCAATTAGAACAGAAAGAGGTAGAGAAGTTAGAAAAGCTTTTGTACCAAGAAACAAAAATTACACATTGGTTGCTGCCGATTATTCTCAAATAGAATTACGCATAATTGCTGCATTAAGTGAAGACGAAACTATGATAGCATCCTTTAACAGAGGAGAAGATATTCACGCCGCAACAGCTGCAAAAGTTTTTAACATTCCTTTAAACGAAGTTAGTCGCTCGCAACGTGGAGATGCAAAAGCAGTAAACTTTGGTATTATTTACGGTCAAGGTGCTTTTACACTAGCACAACAACTAAATAAATCAAGATCTGAAGCAAAAGAGTTAATAGACAGCTACTACAAAAACTTTCCAAAATTAAAACAATACATAGCAAATCAGGTTAATTTTGCACGTGACAATGGTTATGTTGAAACTATATTAAATCGTCGTAGGTATCTAAAAAACATTAACTCTCAAAATGCTATTGTACGTTCTGGTGATGAAAGAAATGCTGTAAATGCACCAATTCAAGGAAGTGCTGCAGACATTATAAAAATTGCAATGATTCATATTCACGAATTTTTAACAGAAGGAAATTACAAAACTAAAATGTTATTGCAAGTACACGATGAATTAGTTTTTGATATGCACAATGAAGAATTGGAGCATTTAAAACCAATAATTAAAGAAAAAATGGAGAATGCATTTAAACTTGACGTGCCCTTAACAGTAGATTTAGGAGAAGGACAAAACTGGTTAGAAGCTCATTAAACAAGAAAAAATCAATCTTAAAAAGACTCATAAATTTCGATAACACATTCGTATTTTTTATATCGAAAAATAAAACAAAATATACTTCAAAAAAAAACACTTTAACCTATTGATAAACAACAAATAAATTCAAAAAAAAATATTGCAAATTTACTGTTTGTTATATGAAGAATAGTTTGTACATTTGCACTCCCTTTTTAGGGACAAAAAATAAATGTTTAACTATAACAAAGAATTTAATTGTGAGTAAATTAAGTTACAAAACAGTGTCAGCTAACAAAAATACCGTTACTAAAGAGTGGGTATTAGTTGATGCAGACGGCCAAACGTTGGGTCGTCTAGCTTCTAAAATAGCAATGCTAATTAGAGGTAAATACAAACCAAATTACACTCCTCACGTAGATTGTGGAGACAATGTAGTGGTTATCAACGCGGAAAAAATCAATTTAACTGGAAAAAAATGGAGTGACAAATCTTACATTCGTCACACAGGTTACCCAGGAGGACAAAGATCATTAACTGCAACAGAAATGTTTGAAAAAGACCCAACACGTCTTGTAGAAAAAGCAGTAAAAGGAATGTTACCTAAAAATATTTTAGGAAGTACTTTGTACAGAAATTTATATGTTTACGCAGGTGCTGAACATGGTCAAACTGCACAAACACCTAAAGCTATTAACCTTAACGATCTTAAATAATGGATACAATTCACAAAATAGGTAGAAGAAAAACAGCTGTTGCACGTGTGTATGTTTCTGAAGGAAAAGGAAATATTACCGTTAACAAAAAAGATTATAAAGAGTATTTTACTACTCCTCACTTACAATACAAAGTTTTACAAGCGTTAAATTTAACTGATAATGCAGAAGCATTTGATATTAAAATTAATGTTTTTGGAGGTGGTATTACAGGACAAGCAGAAGCTATTCGTTTAGCAATTTCTAGAGTTTTAGTTGAGTTAGACCCTGAAAATAGAGCAATTCTTAAACCAGAAGGTTTACTTACTAGAGACCCAAGAATGGTTGAACGTAAAAAATTCGGTCAAAAGAAAGCAAGAAAAAAATTCCAATTCTCAAAACGTTAATCGTTTTATACAAGTATTGGTACACCAATTTATTTGGTGACTTATTAAAATTAAAAACAAAGTTGTCGTTGATCAGTCAATGACTGTAATAAGTTTAGCATCCAAATAGGGAAGATCGTTTATACGCTACTTCCCTATTGCTAACTCAACGGAACGTAAACTAAATACAAATGGCAAATATTGAAATTAAAGATTTATTAGACGCAGGTGTACATTTTGGTCACCTAACTAGAAAATGGGATCCAAACATGGCTCCTTACATTTACGGAGAACGTAACGGTGTACATATTATTGACCTTTACAAAACCGCAGCAAAAATCGAAGAAGCTTCTGAAGCTTTAAAGAAAATTGCATCTTCAGGTAGAAAAATCCTTTTTGTAGCTACAAAAAAACAAGCAAAAGAAATTATTGCAGACAAATCTAAAAGTGTTAACATGCCTTACATCACAGAAAGATGGCCAGGTGGAATGTTAACAAACTTTGTTACTATTAGAAAAGCTGTTAAAAAAATGGCTACAATTGATAGAATGAAACAAGATGGGTCTTTTGCCGCTCTTTCTAAAAGAGAACAATTACAAATTAACCGTCAACGTGAAAAATTAGACAAAAACTTAGGTTCTATTACAGATATGACACGTTTACCAGGTGCAATTTTTGTAGTTGATGTAAAAAAAGAACACATTGCTATTGCTGAAGCTAAAAAATTAAGTATTCCAATTTTTGCAATGATCGACACAAACTCTGATCCAAGAGGAATTGATTATGTAGTTCCTGCAAATGATGATGCTTCAAAATCTATTGAAAAAGTTTTAGGACATATTACTGATGCAGTTGCTGAAGGTTTATCTGAAAGAAAAGCAGGTAAAGAAAAAGCTGCAGAAGCAAAAGCTGAAACAAAAAAAGAGGTAAAAAAATAATTAAAGTAAAATAGTTGAATGCTTAAATTCAACAAAAAACAATAATAAAATGGCGAAAATTACAGCCCAAGAAGTAAATAAATTAAGACAATCTACAGGTGCAGGTATGATGGATTGTAAAAATGCACTTGTTGAAGCAGAAGGAGATTTTGACAAAGCAGTTGATATTTTACGTAAAAAAGGTCAAAAAGTTGCAGCAAAAAGAGCTGACAGAGATTCATCTGAAGGTGCTGCTATTGCATATGTAAATGATGACAATACACAAGGCGTTATTATTTCTCTTAATTGTGAAACAGACTTTGTTGCTAAAAATGATGCTTTTGTTGCTTTAGCTACTGATTTTGCTAAAATTGCAGTAAACTGTGATTCTAAAGAAGATTTTTTAGCTGCTGATTTTGGTGGAATGACTGTTGCTGAAAAATTAATTGAGCAAACTGGAGTTATTGGTGAAAAATTAGAAATTGCTGGATTTGAAAAAGTATCAGGTCCTTATATTGGTTCTTATATTCATGTTGGAAATAAAATTGCTAGTTTAACTGTATTATCTGCTAATATAGAAGGTTCTGATGTTGTTGCTAAAGATGTATCTATGCAAGTAGCTGCAATGGGTGCTACTACATTATCTTACAAAGATTTTGATCCTGCTTATGTTGCTTCTGAAACTGAAGCTAGAATTGCAGTAATTGAAAAAGATAATATTGAACTTGCTAGATTAGGTAAAACACTTAAAAATGTTCCTACTTTTATTTCAAGATCTCAATTAACTGATGAAGTTATTGAACAAACTAAATTAAAATTAAAAGAAGAATTAAAAGCTGAAGGTAAACCAGAAGCTATATGGGATAGAATTCTTCCTGGAAAATTAGAACGTTTTATTTCTGATAATACTACTTTAGATCACGAACAATGTCTTCTTGATCAAAATTTTATTAAAGATGAAAAAATTACAGTTGCAGAATATGTTAAATCTATTGGAGATGTAACTGTTACTGATTTTAAAAGAATTTCTTTAGTATAAACTATACTATTAAATTTAGATATAAAAAAACCTCGCAAATGCGAGGTTTTTTTATGTTTATTCTTAAAGAAATCTTATTAAATTTTAATAAAAATCTTTTTCCTATAAAGTACATAGGTTAAAAACCAAAAGAATATAATGTGCGTTATTGCAAATAATAAAGAACCATTCATATTCCCTGCAATTGGTACAAATACTTGATTATACAAATAACTATAACCTGTAAGCGTATCTCCATTAGACATATTAATCTTTACCAAATAAATAATTGTTTTTACATAAATACCCGAAAACATAAAAATAAATAATGGGTTTGTTCCAAAATGAATAAATGGCGTTGACCACTTTTTAAAGCCTTTAACATCGATAATCCATAATAACAGTGCTAAAAACAATAAAGCTAAACCACCAGCATAAATTACATAAGTACTGGTCCAAAGCGATTTATTTATTGGAAAAATAGTACCCCAAACCAAGCCCACAACTGCTAAAATAAGTCCGTACATTACAAACTTTTTAATAGTGTCTAGTGTACTTTTAGAGAATTCAATAATATTTCCAGCAAAATAACCCAATAAAACAGTTGCAATTGATGGAAAAGAAGATAATAATCCTTCAGGATCAAAAGTAAAACCAAGACCTTTATACATATGGTTTTCACCTAAAATAGCTAAATCAATTTGCTGAACTAAATTCCCCGTTTGATCAAAAGGAGCTATGGGGTTACCAAAATATAAAATTCCCCAATACCCTAATAAAATTGCAGCAAAAATATATTTCAACGTTTTTACATTAAATTGTAAACACAACAATGCCGCTAAACCATAAGCTATTGCAATACGTTGTAAAACTCCTAAAAATCTAACATTTTCAAAATTAAATTTTGGAAATAAATTTAAAAATAAGCCTAGTAAAAAAATAATTAAAGTTCTCTTTATTACTTTTTTAAAACTTGATGAAGTAATACCTTTATTAAATTTTTTAAATGAATAAAACATTGAAACTCCAACAATAAAAAGAAAAAATGGAAATACTAAATCAGTTGGTGTACACCCATGCCATTTTGCATGAAGTAATGGTGGGTACACATAACTCCAACTACCTGGAGTATTAACCATAATCATTAAAGCAATTGTTAAGCCTCTTAAAACATCTAAAGCTATTAATCTTTGGGACACTGCCATATTATTTATTTTTTAAATTAATAATTAATAAAATAAACATAAATAGCCATTAAAAACTTAACAGTAATTATATATTATTTTTATCCATATAAATTTAATAAAATTGTTAAGAATCAGCTTCATTTGAGCTTCATTTTTAATAGTAATTAATTTCATTTTAATTTATCTAATACTCATTTTTACATCAATTCAAATTAAACATTCCATTTATACTTATAAACTATTTATTATATTTGCATAACTTTCAAACAAATTATGGCATCATATAAAAGAATTCTATTAAAATTAAGTGGTGAAGCTCTAATGGGCGACCAACAATATGGAATAGACCCAAAAAGATTAGCAGATTATGCTCAAGATATAAAAAATATTGTAGATCAAAATATTGAAGTTGCCATTGTTATTGGTGGTGGTAATATTTTTAGAGGTATTGCTGGAGCAAGTAACGGTATCGATAGAGTTCAGGGCGATTATATGGGTATGTTAGCAACTGCAATAAATGGATTAGCATTACAAAGCGCAATTGAAACCGCTGGTATTAAAACTAGATTACTAACAGCTATAAAAATGGAACAAGTTGCAGAACCTTTTATAAAAAGAAGAGCTGTACGCCATTTAGAAAAAGGTCGTGTGGTAATTTTTGGTTGCGGAACAGGTAATCCATACTTTACAACAGATACTGCTGCTGTTTTAAGAGCAATAGAAATTGGTGCTGAAGTTATTTTAAAAGGAACACGTGTAGATGGAATTTACAATAAGGATCCAGAAAAAAACGACAATGCTATTAAATTTGACACCATTTCTTATAAAGAAGTGATGAATAAAGGTTTAAAAGTTATGGATATGACTGCCTTTGCTTTAAGTCAAGAAAATAATTTACCAATTATTGTTTTTGATATGAATACAAAAGGAAACCTGGAAAAAGTAATATCAGGAGAAAATATTGGAACAAAAGTTGATAATTAGTTAGAAATTAAAATGTTTTAATTATGAATGAAGAATTAGACTTTATTATAGATAGTACAAAAGAATTAATGCAAGAAGCAATTGTGCATTTAGAAAAAGAGTTCAGAAACATTAGAGCTGGAAAAGCTAGCCCAACAATGTTAAGTGGTGTAACTGTAGATTATTACGGTTCACAAACTCCTTTAGCGCAAGTTGCTAATGTTGGAACTATGGATGCACATACAATTACAGTACAACCATGGGAAAAAAACATGTTACATGAAATTGAAAAAGCCATTATGAATGCAAATTTAGGTTTTAACCCTATGAATAATGGTGAAGTTGTAATTATTAACGTTCCTGTTTTAACTGAAGAAAGACGTAAAAATTTATCTAAACAAGCAAAAGCAACAGCTGAAACTGCAAAAGTAAGTATTAGAAATGACCGTAGAGAAGCTATGCAAGAAATTAAAAAAGCTGATGTTTCTGAAGATATGAAAGCTAATGCTGAAGTAAGTATTCAAAATTTAACCGATAAATTTAGCTTAGAAATTGATGAGCTTTATAAAATAAAAGATGTTGAAATTATGAAGGTATAAATATTAAGCCTTAATAATTCATTCTAAAAGCAAAAAGGCTATCTAAAATGTATAATTTAACCTAATTGCGAAACAAGAAATAATCTACTGTTACTGCTCAACAAAAGATTAATTCATATAATTCGTACTTAGTGAATTTTATAACATATTTGATGGTCTTTTTTTATTCATATATTTTTTACCCTCTAAAATATTTTAATGAAAAAGGCACTTTTTTTACTGTTTGTAATTCCTTTTTTAGCGCTATCTCAAAACCAAATTCAGGGAATTGTTACAGATAGTAAAACAAAAAAAGCACTGCCTTTTGCATCTGTAACAACAAATACAGGTTTTGGAGTATTAACAGATACTGATGGAAAATTCTATATACAAACAAAAGATCCTTTTACTACCATCAAAATTTCTTATATCGGCTATACCACTTTAGAAATACCCCTAAACAATTATTCTAAATTTTTAAAAATTAAATTAAATTCTTCTGTTGAAAATCTGAATGAAATTTTAATTAAAGCTAAAGAAAATCCTGCGCTAGGTATTATTAGAAATACCATTAAAAACAAACCTATAAACAATATTGAAAAAGCTTTAAACACTTATCAATTCAACAGCTACAACAAAATTCTAGTTACTGCAAATCCAGATTCTATAAATGGAAAAATTGACTCTGTTTTTTTTGTAAAAAAAGGTGAAGAAAAAAAGTTTTTACATGTAGATTCCTCAAATTATAAATTCAAAAAAGACATTATAAAACAGCATTTATTCATTTCTGAAAAAATTTCGGAATATAAATTTCAAAAAGGAAAGAAACAAAAAGAAGTTGTTTTAGCTTCTAGAATGGCTGGATTAAAACAACCGATTTACGAACTATTAGCTATCACATTTCAAGATCTTTCTTTTTATAAAGAATTTTACACGTTGGCAGGCACAAAATATACAAACCCAATTGCTAATAACGCTTTAAAAAAATACAATTATAAAATTCTAGATACTATAAACAATGCGAATGGAAAATCTATAATTATACATTTTAAACAAAAAGAAGTAAAACAAACTTTAGGGCTAGAGGGTGTTTTATATATAGACACCAAACAATTTGCAATTACTAAAGCCATTGTTGAGTTAAAGGGTTTGGTAAATGTAAAAGCTACCCAAAATTACAAGTACTTAAAACAATTTAACATTTGGTTTCCAAGCAATATGGATATTGTGTTAAAAAAAGGGGAAAACAAAGAAAACATAGCTTTATTTGGTGGAGCAGTGAAGTTTTCAGAAAGCAAAAAAAATGATTCCATAATTAATACAAATACAAAAAACGAAAGCGATGTTACATATTTTATTTCTAAAACATCAAATTCAAATATTCACATTAACACTCCTGTATCTGTGAAAAAATCTGCCACTACAATACAATTTAATGATGATGCTCATAAAAAATCGGCTGAATTTTGGAATTTATACAGGACAGATACTCTTACACAACGAGGAGAAAATACATATAGTTATTTAGATAGCATAGCAAAAACCGAAGGTGTTGAAAAAAAAATAAATTTTGCTCGTAATATTCTTAAAGGTTATTTTCCTACTAAATATATCAATCTTAATCTTGGAAAGATTTTAAATTTAAACAACTACGAAGGTGTACGCTTAGGTTTTGGAGGAGAAACCAACAGTAATTTTTCGAATGTTTTTAAAATAGAATCATATATAGCATATGGCACAAAAGACAAAGATTTTAAATATAGTATTGGAGCCTCTACTAGACTAAACAAAAATAACAACACTTGGATTGGTGGAAGTTTTACAAACGATTTAAAAGAAGCAGCTGCTTTAGATTTTATAAAAGAAAACAACTCATTCTCCCCTATTAATCCAAGAAATTTAAATATTGATAAATTTTACAATTATAAAATTGTAAAAGCCTTTATTACACATGATATACAACCAAATTTAGAAGCAAAATTTCAGGTTAGTACAGGGAATTATCTACCAGTTTTCGAATACCAGTTCAACTCTTTAAATAAAAATTTAATAGATTATAAATTAACACTTGCTACTTTGGGTTTTCAATACAATCCTAAAAACGAGTATATGAATTCACCAGTTGGAAAACTCAAAATAAAAAATGTATTTCCACAATTTACATTTCAACTTACAAAAAGCTTTGAAAACTTATTGCAAAGTGATTTTAATTTTACACAAATAAGCCTAAGAGTTTTACATAAAATACATCCCATAAAAAAAGCAACTACAACTATTTTAGCTGAAGGAGGTATTGTTTTTGGAGACACTCCAATTTCACACTTGTTTAATGCAACACCAAATTATACTTTTAAAAATCCTTGGATAAAACGTATTACTTTTGCTGGTAAAAATAGTTTCGAAACTATGAGCTACAACGAATTTATTTCAGATAAGTTTGCCGCCTTACACATTAAGCACCAATTAACACCTTTTAATATTAGTAAAAAGTTTAAACCTCAATTAACATTAGTAAGTAGAGTTGCAATTGGAAAAATAGACAATCCTGAATACCATAGCGGACTAATTTTTAAAGGATTAAATAAAGCTTATTTAGAAAGTGGACTCGAATTTAATGGCTTATTTAAAGGTTTTGGATTAAGTAGCTTTTACAGGTATGGCGTATATAAAAATGTAGAATGGAGCGATAATTTAGCCATAAAACTAACTTATAAATTTAGACTTGGTTTTTAACTATTAGGTAATTAAAAGCTCAACTATTTTATTAACTTTGCAAGAAATTTTTTTTAATGAATTTCTGGGCTCATATTTCTAGGCTGATTTTAAAAGGTCGGTATTTTATAATTCTTTTAATTGCAATTTGCACTTATTTATTGGCTACACAAATGCAATATATGCGTTTTTCGTATACAGAAGCCAATCTTTTACCTGACAACCATCAAGTAAACATAGAATATAATAAATTTTTAGACCTTTTTGGAGAAGAAGGAAATCTAATAATTTTAGCAACTGAAGATCCTTCAATATTTACTCCTGAAAAATTTAAGGCTTGGAATAATTTATCTAAACAACTAGACAGTTTTGCCGAAGTAGATTTTACTGTTGCAATTGGTGATATTCAAAAATTAACAAAAAATAAAACCGAACAAAAATTTGACCTAGAACCATTATACGTAAATCCGCCAGAAACAACAGAAGAAGTTCTAAAAATAAAAAATGAACTCTTTGAAAATCTTCCTTTTTACGATAATTTTTTATTTAATAAAAAGTCTGAAACTATTAGAACAATTGTCTACCTTAAAAAAGACATTGTAAATACTGCTGTTAGAAAAGACTTTATCTTCGATGCTTTAAATCCAGCAATCGAAAAATTTGAACAAGACTATAACATCGATATTAGAGTTTCTGGTATGCCTTATATACGTACCATGAACGCCCAAAATATTATAGATGAAATAGGTATTTTTGTTGCACTTGCTTTGGGTGTAACCGCACTTATTTTCTTCTTCTTCTTTAGATCTTTTAGAGCAACTTTTATTACCTTAATAGTTGTTAGTATTGGTGTAATTTGGGCTTTTGGGTTTATTGGATTATTTAGGTATGAAATTAGCGTTTTAATGGCATTAATTCCGCCATTAATTATTGTAATTGGAGTTCCAAACGCCATATTTTTAATAAATAAATACCAACAAGAAGTAAAAAAACACGGAAATCAAGCTAAATCTTTACAACGTGTAATTTCTAAAGTTGGAAACGCTACTTTAATGACTAATGTTACAACAGCCTCTGGTTTTGCTACATTTATTTTTACAAAAAGTCAGTTATTAAGAGAATTTGGTACTATAGCTTCTATCAATATTTTAGCAATATTTGTTTTAGCTTTATTAATTATACCAATTATATACAGTTTTTTACCATTACCTAAAGAAAAACACCTAAAACATCTAGAACGCAAATGGATTGACACCATTGTTACTTGGATGGAATCTATAGTTAGACACCATAGATTAACAGTATATGCAACAACTGTTATTTTAATTATTGTAAGTATGATTGGTATTTATATGATTAAAATATCTGGAAGTTTAATAGAAGACATGCCTAAAGGCAAACCATTTTTTAAAGATATTGTATTTTTTGAAGAAGAATTTGGAGGCATAATGCCGCTTGAAATTGTAATTGATACTAAGGCTGAAAATGGTGTTATGAAACTTAGTACGTTGCAGCGCATGAATAAATTAGATGAAACTATAGATGAGATTCCTCAACTTTCGAAATCTATTTCAGTTTTAAATTTAGTTAAATATTCTAAACAAGCTTTCTACAACGGAAAACCAGAATATTACGAATTACCAAACAATCAAGAAAAAAATTGGATACTATCTTATACAAAAAAAGCAACAACAGATAGCAATTTATTGAACAACTTTGTTGATTCAACTGGACGTTATGCAAGATTAACAACCTTTATGAAAGATATTGGTACCGATAAAATGGAAATAATTGAAGACCGATTAATTCAAAAAATTGACAAAGAATTTCCTAAAGAAGATTATAATGTAAGTATGACTGGTGGTGCGTTGGTATTTTTAAAAGGAACTACTTTTTTAATAAATAATTTAGTCATTTCGCTTTCGTTAGCAATTATATTAATCGCTGTTTTTATGGCTTTTCTATTTCGTTCTTTTAGAATGATTGTAATTTCTTTAATTCCAAATATATTTCCATTACTTATTACCGCAGGTTTAATGGGATATTTAGGGGTACCTATAAAACCATCAACAATTTTAGTTTTTAGTATTGCTTTTGGTATATCGGTAGATGATACTATTCATTTTTTAGCAAAATATCGTCAAGAATTAATGGTTAATAATTGGAAAATTAAACACTCGGTATACGCTGCATTAAGAGAAACTGGAGTAAGTATGTTTTACACTTCAATTGTATTATTTTTTGGATTTTTAGTATTTACAGTCTCTAGCTTTGGAGGAACTATTGCTTTAGGAGGTTTAGTTTCAATTACATTGTTATTTGCAATGGTATCGAATTTATTATTACTTCCTTCATTATTACTTTCATTAGAAAAAAAGATTGCTAATAAAAAAACATTTAAAAAACCAACTTTAGACATTCTTACCCCCGAAGATACCAATGAGAAGTAACTAACAGAGGCAAATAACTCTTTTTTATCTAAAAGTTATTTTTTAAACAATGCTGAGACATTTTATAGCAACGTATTAAAATACTTTTACACAATTAGACTTTTCAACTTTCATTAGTTAGTGTATCTTTGTAACTCTTAAAATTTTAAACATGAATAGAAGTACAGTTCTTGAACTTTTAGGTTCAAATAATTTTTTACAAGACGTAACCCTAAAAGGTTGGGTTAGAACATTTAGAGCCAATAGATTTATAGCTTTAAATGATGGTTCAACTATAAATAATATACAATGTGTTGTTGATTTTGAAAAAACAGACGAAACCGTTCTAAAACGTATTACCACAGGAGCTGCAGTTTCTGTAAAAGGTACTTTAGTTGAAAGTCAAGGAAAAGGACAATCTGTTGAAATTCAAGTAAATGAAATTGAAATACTAGGAGATTCTAATCCAGAAGAATACCCAATACAACCAAAAAAACATAGTTTCGAATTTTTACGTGAACATGCGCATCTAAGAGTAAGAACAAATACATTTAGTGCAGTAATGCGAGTACGCTCTGCTTTATCTTTTGCTGTTCATAAATATTTTACTGAAAATGGTTTTTATAATTTTCATGCACCAATAATTACTGGATCAGATGCCGAAGGTGCTGGAGAAATGTTTAAAGTTACAACCTTAGATGTTGAAAACCTTCCAAAAAACGAAGAAGGAAAAGTAGACGCTTCAAAAGACTTTTTTGGTAAAATGACCAACCTTACAGTTTCTGGTCAATTAGAAGCAGAAACGTATGCTATGGCTTTAGGAAAAGTATACACTTTTGGACCAACTTTTAGAGCTGAAAATTCAAATACTACACGTCACCTATCAGAATTTTGGATGATTGAACCAGAGGTTGCATTCAATAATTTAGATGATAATATGGATTTAGCAGAAGATTTTATTAAATCTGTAATAAATTATGTATTAGACAATTATAAAGATGATATTGCCTTTTTAGATAATAGATTCAACCAAGAAGAAAAAAGTAAACCTGCATTACAACGTAGTGAAATGACTTTACTTGAGAAACTAAATTTTGTAGTTGAAAATAACTTTAAAAGAGTTTCTTATACAGAAGCTTTTGAAATTTTAAGAAATTGTAAACCAAATAAAAAGAAAAAATTTCAATACCTTATTAACGAGTGGGGTGCAGATTTACAAAGTGAACACGAACGTTATTTAGTTGAAAAACATTTTAAATGCCCAGTAATTTTATTTGATTATCCTGCCAATATTAAAGCATTTTATATGCGTTTAAATGATGATGGTAAAACAGTAAGAGCAATGGACGTTTTGTTCCCAGGAATTGGAGAAATTGTTGGAGGAAGCCAACGTGAAGAGCGCTTAGATGTATTAAAACAAAAAATGGAGGCACTAGAAATTGATGAAAAAGAATTATGGTGGTATTTAGATACTCGAAAATTTGGAACCGCAGTTCATAGTGGCTTTGGCTTAGGTTTTGAGCGTTTGGTACAATTTACAACTGGTATGGGTAATATTAGAGATGTAATACCATTTCCTAGAACGCCTCAAAATGCAGAATTTTAAGTAATCATAAAATATATAAATAACCAATAAGATAAAATACAAAAAAACATAAATTGAAGAATTATATGTTTTTTTGTATTTTTATAAAAAGTAACAATTAAATTAATATATGCTTAAACAAAGCTTAAATTTTAAGTTATTACAAAAATTATCTCCTCAGCAAATTCAATTAATGAAATTGATTCAATTGCCTACGCAAGCATTTGAACAAAAATTAAAACAAGAATTAGAAGAAAACCCTGCTTTAGATAGTGGTAAAGAAAATACTGATGAATTTGAAAATTCTCAAGCTGATGAATATGATGATACTGGTAACGAAAATATAAGCACTGAAGACATAAATATTGATGAATATTTAAGTGATGATGAAATTCCTAGCTATAAAACACATGCTAATAATTACTCATCTGATGATGATGAAAAAAGCATACCTTATGCCTCTGGAACCTCTTTTACACAACATTTAACTACTCAAATAAACACATTTCGCTTAACAGAAGATGAAGAAACAATCACAAATTTTTTAATTGGAAGTATAGACGATAGTGGTTATATAAGACGTGATTTAATTGATATATTAGATGATTTAGCATTTACACAAAACATCTATACAACAATTGAAGAATTAGAAAGATTACTTAACTTAGTACAACAACTAGATCCTGCTGGAGTAGGTGCAAGAAGTTTAAAGGAATGCTTAATTCTACAATTAAAAAGAAAAGACGAAAAACCAAGTAGACTCTTGGCAATTGATATTCTTGAAAACTCGTTTGAACATTTTGCAAAGAAACATTACAAAAAATTATTACAAAAATTTCATGTTTCAGAAGATCAACTTAAAGAGGCCATACAACAAATTGAAAAATTAAACCCAAAACCGGGTGGATCTTATATTGGTAATAATAAAATAGCTGAGCAAATTGTTCCTGATTTTACTATTAGAATTATTGAAGGAGAATTAGAACTTACACTAAACTCTAGAAATGCTCCAGAACTACATATTTCTAAAGAATATAACGATTTACTTTCAGGTTATAAAGACTCTAAAGAAAAATCTAAATCTCAAAAAGAAGCTGTTCAGTTTATTAAACAAAAGTTAGACTCTGCAAAATGGTTTATAGATGCTATAAAACAACGTCAACAAACCTTACTTTTAAATATGAATGCTATTATGCACCATCAGAAAGAATATTTTTTGACGGGTGATGAGCGTAAGTTAAAACCAATGATTTTAAAAGACATTGCAGATGTTATTAATATGGACGTTTCAACAGTTTCTAGAGTTGCTAATAGTAAATATGTAAACACGCCTTACGGAACAAAATTAATTAAAGAATTTTTCTCAGAATCAATGAAAAATGACCAAGGAGAAGATGTTTCGACCCGTGAAATTAAAAACATTTTAGCTTCTGTAGTCTCAAACGAAAGCAAAAAGAAACCTTTAACAGATGACAAGTTATCTATTATTCTAAAAGAAAAAGGGTACCCTATAGCTAGAAGAACTGTTGCAAAATATAGAGAACAATTAGATATACCAGTAGCTCGGTTAAGAAAAGAGATTTAAAATCTTCTTATAACTTATGAAATTATCAAAATTTATCTCTATTTTTTTTCATCCAATAAATTTCCCAATTATTGGGGCTTTCATCTACTTTTTATTTAGACCGGAATATATTTTTAAGCCGCAAGAACATACAATATTATTGGTAATACTGATAGGAACATATATTTTTCCAATTATTTTCCTTTTAATATTAAAGCAATATAAAATGATACGTAGCTACAATATGGTATCAATTGAAGAGCGTAAATTCCCTACTTTATTATTTACTGCAATTTCAATTATAGTAGGTAATTGGCTAATTAAAGCTAGTATTGTAGATTTATTAGCTCTCTTGTTTTATGGTTATACTCTAACTTTTTTTATTTCGTATGTCTATTTATTTTTTAAACAAAGAATTAGTTTACATACAGCTGCAATAGGTGGTTTAATCGGTTTTTTAATTTGCTTTAGTTACCATTATCAAATTAATTTAATAGTATTTATTGCTTTCTTTTTTATATTAAGTGGTATAATTTCATCATCTAGATTAAAATTAAATGCACATACACTTAAAGAAGTTTATTTAGGATTTATTACAAGTTTAATAAGCCAATTTATTGTATATGCAATTTACTACATAATATAAAATTTTAGACCTACTTTAAAATCTCTAAAATTAATTTGCTCTGAATTGTTTAGATAAGCATTTTCAAAAATTGAATTTAATCCATAATACAAGTACAAATTCCAAGTACTATAACCAACAGCAAGTGTCAGTCCAAACTGTATTTTTCTTAATTCAGATAAATCTTTAATAGCTATTGTACTATCATCATCTCTAAATTTAGATTTTGAAGCAAAAATATAAGAAGCTTTTACACCGGTATAAACCCTCCAAAATTTATATGTATCTATTGTTGAAGTCCTCCACCTAATCTCGAAAGGCATATCAACAGCGTGTAACTTTAACCAATTAGTTTTGTAATCTTCAGCAATAGAAAAAACAGTATTATCAGTTTCATTTGAAATTTTCAAATTTTGAATGTATGCATTGTATTGATAACCTATACCTAAAGCTATACCAAAAGACCCATTACTATTTAATGGTATGTCTTTTATAAAACCTAGAGCTACGCTGCCTGAAAATCCATTTTGAGACACCTCTACAGGCGTATTACTTAAATTGTTATATGCAAGGGCTAAATATAATTGATCTTCTAAATAAGAGATATTATCGCTAATAGAATCTTTATTGCTTTGTGCTTGAAGTAATGTACTACTATAGATTATTAAAAATATTGAAAATATAAACTTCATATAAGATTAATTATTTAATTTCAATCTTTTAACTATTGAAACCTTATGAATAATTAAGTTAATACAATTAAGCACTAACTTAATAAACAAATATACTTTATAAAAACAAAAGAGGCAATCAATTTTGATTGCCTCTTTAAAATTAATAATATATGCTAATTAAAAGTTTCCTTTTATATCACTACTTTTTGTAGTTGAAAAACTTACTTTTAAAGCATTAATGTCTCTTAATTGTTCTTTAATATCTAAAATTGTACCTACATTGGCTTCTTTATCTGCTTTAATAGAAGTAGTCATAAATTTAACTTCTTCTTCTTTTCTTAAAGCACGTTCAGCAAAAATAAAACTAGGAACATCATTAACGTCAATAATTTTATCATTTACTTGAATTTTATCTCCACCAATTCTGGCATCTTTAGATTTACCAACATAAATAGTACTAACCAAACTTTTCATCTCTAGCTTTTTCACTTCGCTAGCTGCAGGAAGAATTGGTTTTTTAATTAGTAAATCCGTTTCTCTCATAGTAGTTGATACCATAAAAAAGAATAATAACATAAATACAATATCAGGTAAAGACGCTGTCGAAATTGCAGGTAATCCTTTTTTCTTCTTTTTAAACTTACTCATGTGCTGATATTATTTAATTGGTTCTGGTTCGGTAATAATTTGAGGATAACTGGCTTTTAAAAAGTCAATTTTTTCCTTTAAACTTTCCCCACCGTTATCATTATACTCTTTTAACAAATCACTATAAGTTCTTTCATATTTTTCTAAAGCCATTCTGTTTCTCAACTCATTATAAGCAGCTTCTATTTCATTTTGAATAGAAACATACATTCCATAAGTTGTTCCTCTATCGCTTTGTAAAGATATAATTGCTTTTGTTGGATGATCTGACGATGCTGGATCTTTTGCTCCTTGACAGTAATCGCAAGGTTGCGCTGGTTGACCGTCTTTTGCAACAGATAAACCACCACCATTATCAATAAAATCCATCGCTATTTTACGTATATCAGTAACTTGAACAAAATCAGTTCCTTCAATAAGGATTTGATTATTTCTATTTACAGTGATATCTAAAACATTCTTTTCTTTAATAGTTACTTCTGGAGTATCTTCTGATTTTTCTGGTAATTTTCTAGAAATACCAGAATCAACATCCATAGTTGTTGTAACTAAGAAAAATATTAAAAGCAAGAACGCAATGTCTGCCATTGAACCAGCATTTATTTCTGAATTTTCTCTTCTTGCCATAGTGCTATTATTTTGCTAGTGATCTTACAAAGTCAACCACAAAGAATCCTAAACCTACAACACCTAAAATAGCGCTGAAGTTTATACCTGTACTAACCCATTTTGAAACAGCTCCTGCTTCACCATCTTCTAAAACTCTTCCACTAACATCTAAAACAGCTGCATCTGAAGAAACAGAATATGCTATTATCAATATTACTGCTAAAGCAACAATACCAATTAATGTTCTTTTTAATACTTGTGGATGTTTTACTAAGTTTAACATAGAAAACACAACGGCAATAACTGCTGTTGCAATTAATACTATATTAGCAAAACTTATAAATGGAGAAACGATACTTGCCTGAACTTCGGCATCTGTTTCAATTGTTTCATCACCTACCATAACAATTCTAATGAAGAAATAGAATGCTATTACTCCAATAAGACCTGCTATTAAGGTTAATATTTTTGAAAATTTCTTATTCATGATCTCTCTTATTTTTTGTGTTTAACCAAAAGGTCAACAAGTGAAATTGAAGCGTCTTCCATATTGTTTACAATACTATCTACTTTAGAAATAATGTAGTTGTAAAAAATTTGAAGAATAATTGCAACAATTAAACCAAATACTGTTGTTAATAATGCTACTTTAATACCACCAGCAACAACTGTTGGAGAAATATCACCAGCTTGTTGGATTGAATCAAATGCACTAATCATACCAATTACTGTTCCCATGAAACCAAGCATTGGTGCTAAAGCAATAAATAAAGATAACCAAGAAATGTTTTTCTCTAATAATCCCATTTGAACTCCTCCGTAACCAACAACTGCTTTCTCAGCTGCGTCTACACCTTCATCCATTCTATCTAAACCTTGGTAGAATATAGAAGCAACAGGCCCTTTTGTATTTCTACATACTTCTTTAGCAGCTTCTACACCACCTGAAGCAAGTGCATCATCTACTTTATTTACTAATTTCTTAGTATTTGTAGTGGCCATATTAAGGTAAATAATTCTTTCAATAGCAATTGCCAACCCTAAAATTAAGGCTACTAATACAATTCCCATAAAAAATGGTCCACCTTCAATAAAACGTTGTTTTAATTCTTGGTGAAATGTTTTTGATTCTGTGTCGTTTGCAACCTGTTCTGTGTTTGCTGCATCTTGTGCAATAGCTTTAGGTGCTGCTCCAAATAACAATAACCCTGTAATTGCAAGGATAGTAAATACTCTTTTCATCGTGTGTAATAGTTAATTTATTAATTTTACGGTTAAATATATAATTTTTTTTAACAAATAGTTATTTCATAAAGAGTAAGTTTAAAAGTCTAATGACTATCAAAAGTCTCTTCTGTAATTAAACTTTTGCGAAGGCAAGTAACAAAAAATTGTTGAATTTTGAAAATTTTACAAGCACTTTAAATTATTTATTTATAAACATATATTATTTTTTGATTTAAAGAAAAAACTTAGTTTATTTTAATAAATCGGTATAAAAAAAAATGAAATGTTGTTTTTTATTTAATAAAAGCTACAATTCTTCACTCATTTCACCCCGCAAAGGTTTTTCAAAAATAGCTTTAAACGCACTTTGCGGCAAATTTTCACCTAACAAATACATTAATTTTGCCAAAGCAGACTCTGTAGTGATGTCTTTTCCATTAATAATTCCTATATTTTTTAGGTGTTCACTTGTTTCATAATGACCTAAAATAACACTACCGCTAGTACATTGTGTAACATTTACTATGTAAATACCTTTACTAATTGCTTGCTCTAATAAATTTACAAACCACTTTTCCGTTGGTGCATTTCCAGAACCATAAGTTTCTATAATAACACCTTTTAAATTTTCTATAGATAAAATAGCTGCAACAACTTCTTTTGTAATTCCAGGGAAAATTTTTAAAATAGCAATATTATTATCTAATGTTTTTCTAACTTTTAAAAGCTCGCTTCCTATGTTTGGTTTAAATAAAAGCTGTTTTGAAAATTTCAAATAAACTCCGCTCTCACCTAAAGGTGGAAAATTTGGCGAATAAAATGCTTGAAAATGTTCCGCATTTACCTTAGTTGTTCTATTTGCTCTATATAATTTGTATTCAAAATACAGACAAACTTCTGAAACAACGGGTTGCCCATGCTCTTGTGAAGATGCTATTTGAATGGATGTAATTAAGTTCTCTTTTGCATCTGTACGTAAATCACCAATTGGTAATTGAGATCCTGTAAAAATTATTGGTTTCGACAAGTTTTCAAACATAAAACTAATTACTGAAGCGGTGTAAGACATGGTGTCGGAACCATGTAGAATAACAAAACCATCAAAATTGTAATAATTTTTCTCAATTATTTCAGCTAAAATAACCCAATTTGAAACATTCATATTTGAAGAGTCTATTGGTTCTTCAAACGAAATACTATCTATATCACAATTTAAAAGGTTAATTTCTGGTATGTGCATTAACAGTTTATCAAAATTAAAGGTTTTTAACACACCTGTATTAAAGTCTTTAACCATACCTATGGTTCCTCCAGTATATATTAAAAGTATTTTAGGAATTTTTGTCATTTTGTCTGAATGCTTATATTTGGAATAATTTATGCGGTAAATTTACCAAATTAAAATGCATTAACTAAAAAATAAATTATGATTGGATATTATATTATAATTGGAGGTATTTCATTAATAAGTTGGTTAGTGAGCCAACAATTAAAAAGAAAATTCAATTACTACTCTAAAGTTAAATTACAAAACGGTTTAAGTGGAAAAGAAATTGCAGAAAAAATGTTACATGATAATGGTATTTATGATGTAAAAGTCATTTCCACTCCAGGTCAATTAACAGACCACTATAACCCAACAAATAAAACTGTTAACCTAAGTGAGTCGGTTTACAATAAGCGCAATGCATCATCAGCCGCTGTAGCTTCTCACGAAGTTGGTCATGCCGTACAACATGCTCAAGCTTACCAATGGCTGCAAATGCGATCTAAATTGGTTCCAGCCGTAAGTATTACTTCAAAATTTTCTATGTGGTTGGTTATTGGTGGAGTTATTTTAGGAGCAGCATCTGGAGATTCTCCAATTGGATTTACAATTGCTGTAATAGGGTTAGGAATGATGGCTTTAGCAACTATTTTTAGTTTTATTACGTTACCTGTTGAATATGACGCTAGTAATAGAGCTTTAGCTTGGCTAAAAACAAACAACATGCTTACCAATACAGAACAAGATGGAGCAAAAGATGCTTTAAAATGGGCTGCTAGAACTTATTTAGTTGCTGCATTAGGATCGTTAGCAATGTTATTTTATTGGGGATTACGAATTTTTGGATCAAGAGATTAACATTTAATTACAAATTACGAGTTCGAAATTACAAGCTATATCAAAAAAACACCTAATAGATTAAAAATTTGTTAGGTGTTTTTATAATCCAATTTGTCTATTTATTTGTTGATCTAACGAAATAAAAGTCTCTGTACGAATTACACCTTGAATAAATTGAATTTCTTCATTCAATATTTTCATTAAATGTGTATTATCCTTACTAAGTACTTTTATAAAAACTGCCCAGTTCCCTGTAGTATAATGGCACTCCACTACTTCTGGAATTTCTTTCAGCCTTTTTATTACTGAAGCATATTTACTAGCATTATCTAAATGCACACCTACATAAGCTAATGTTGTGTATCCAAGCACTTTTGGATTTATTATAAGTTTTGAACCTAAAATCAATCCATTTGACTCTAACTTTCTTAACCTTTGATGTACTGCTGCACCAGAAATTCCAATTTCTCTAGCAATAGCTAAAATTGAAGTTTTAGCATCTTCCATTAAATGTTTTAAAATAATTTTATCTATACCATCAATGGTTATTTCTTGATCTTTCATAATTTTAAAACTTAAAAAAAGTCTAAAAAAAAGGTTGTTTTAACTATTTAAAACAACCTTTTTTATAATTAAAATAAAATTTATTCATCATCCTCTACGGGTTGAATTTCAAAATCTTCCATAAATTTTGTGGTATAGTTTCCAGAAATATAATCTGGATGCTCCATCAATTGTCTATGAAATGGTATGGTAGTTTTTACACCTTCAATAACAAACTCATTAAGAGCTCTACGCATTTTATTAATTGCTTCTTCTCTGGTTTGAGCAGTAGTTATTAATTTTGCAATCATAGAATCGTAATTTGGAGGTATCGAATATCCTGCATAAACATGAGAATCAACTCTAACACCGTGACCTCCTGGAATATGCAATGTTGTTATTTGCCCTGGAGATGGTCTAAAACCGTTAAAAGGATCTTCTGCATTAATTCTACATTCAATTGAATGCAATTTTGGGAAATAGTTTTTACCCGAAATCGGAATTCCTGCTGCTACTTTAATTTGTTCATAAATTAAATCGTAATCAATAACTTGCTCTGTTATTGGATGTTCAACTTGAATTCGAGTATTCATTTCCATAAAATAGAAATTTTTATGTTTATCAACTAAAAATTCTATTGTTCCTGCGCCTTCATAAGAAATATGTTCAGCAGCTCTTACAGCAGCTTCTCCCATTTTTTTTCTTAATTGTGGTGTCATAAATGGAGATGGAGCTTCTTCTGTTAATTTTTGATGACGTCGTTGTATTGAACAATCTCTTTCTGATAAATGACAAGCTTTTCCGAAGGAATCTCCAATAATTTGAATTTCTATATGTCTTGGCTCTTCTATTAATTTTTCCAAATACATATCTTCGTTACCAAATGCAGCTCCTGCTTCTTGACGGGCAGCATCCCATAATTGTCTTAATTTATCTTTTTCCCATACAGCACGCATTCCTTTTCCTCCACCACCAGCTGTTGCTTTTAGCATTACAGGATATCCCATTTCATCAGCTAAACTTTCAGCTTCTTCAAAAGTTTCTAAAATACCATCTGAACCAGGAATAGTTGGAACCCCTGCTGCTTTCATTGTAGCTCTAGCAGATGCTTTATCTCCCATTTGACTTATCATCTCCGCAGTAGCACCAATAAATTTTATATCATGCTCTTCACATAGTTTAGAAAACTTGGCATTTTCAGCTAAAAATCCATATCCTGGATGTATCGCATCTGCATTTGTAATTTCTGCAGCTGCTAAAATTGCAGACATTTTTAAATAGGATTCACTACTAGAAGGTGGACCAATACAAACTGCTTCGTCAGCAAAACGCACATGTAAGCTTTCTGCATCAGCAGTTGAATAAACAGCTACTGTTTTAACTCCAATCTCTCTACAAGTTCTTATAACACGTAGTGCAATCTCGCCTCTATTGGCTATTAATATTTTTTTAAACATATATACTTCTGTTTATCAATTTTCAAAAAACAAAATCCAAAAGAAATTGGAAATTGAAAATTGTAATTTATATTAAGACGGATCTACTAAAAATAATGGTTGACCAAATTCAACTGGCGTACCATCTTCTACAAGAATTTTTACAATTTTACCTGTAACTTCTGCTTCAATTTCATTAAAAAGTTTCATTGCTTCAACCATACAAACTACAGTATCTGCAGCTATATTATCACCTACTTCAACAAACACTGGTTTATCTGGAGAAGGTTTTCTATAGAATGTTCCAATTATTGGCGAAGTAATTTCAATAAATTTAGATTCTTCTGCTTTTTCTTTAGCTACTGGAGTATCTTGAGTTTGAACTGGAGCTGCAACTTGACCAGGCATTGGCATTTGTGGCATTCCTATTGGTGCTTGTTGTACAATTGTAGTTTCTGTTTTGTCAGATCCAGTTTTAATGGTAATTTTAATGTCTTCCATTTCTAACTTAACTTCGCTTGCGCCAGATTTAGCTACAAATTTAATTAGATTTTGAATATCTTTTAATTCCATAATATTCACTTAGTTTTTAAAGTTAATTAATTTAAGAGTTGTATGCCCATTTTAGGTAAATAGATCCCCATGTAAATCCTCCTCCAAATGCGGCAAAAATTATTTTATCTCCTTTTTTAAGTTGTTTTTCGTAATCTGCTAGTAGCAATGGTAATGTAGCTGAAGTAGTATTTCCATACTTTTTAATATTCATCATTACCTTAGATTTGTCTATTTCAATTCTATTTGCTGTTGCTTCTATTATTCTTTTATTAGCTTGGTGTGCTGCAAGCCAATCTATAGTTTCTTTTGTTAAATTGTTACGTTCTAACATTTTTGCAGCAACATCTGCCATATTAAAAACTGCATTTTTAAATACGGTTTTTCCATCTTGATAAACAAAATTTTCTCTATTATCTATTACTTCTTTTGTAATAGGGTAACAAGAGCCTCCTGCTTTTGCTCGTAAAAAATTTCTACCCGAACCATCACTTCTTAAGTACTCGTCTTGTAGGCCAAGTCCTTCCTCATTTGGTTCAAATAATACTGCTCCTGCTCCATCTCCAAAAATTATACAAGTTGCTCTATCTGTATAATCAATCATAGATGAACATTTATCAGCTCCAATAAGTAACACTTTTTTATATCTTCCTGATTCTATATATTTAGCTGCAACGGACATTCCGTATAAAAAACCTGAACAAGCGGCTTCTAAATCAAAACCAAAAGCATTTGTAGCTCCAACTTCTGTTGCTACATAAGCAGCTGTTGCAGCGGCTTGCATATCTGGAGTTGCAGTGGCAACAATAACTAGTTCTATTTCTTTAGGGTCTAATTTTTTCTTATCAATAAGTTCTTGAGCGGCTTTAATAGCCATAAAGGAAGTTCCTAGTCCTTCTCCTTTTAAAATTCTACGTTCTTTAATTCCAGTTCTAGATGTTATCCACTCATCATTAGTATCTACCATTTCTTCTAACATTGCGTTAGTTAAAACATCTTCTGGAACATATTTTCCTACGGCTGTAATTACTGCGGTAATTTTTGTCATAATACGTTTCTTCTTAATAAAAAAAGAACTTCAAAGTAATGAAATTTATTTTTAATTATTTGCCAAATATATCATTTTTTAAAAAAAACGACTATATAAACAAAAAAACTCTCAAAAATGAGAGTTTTTTTTATACTTTAATGTAATAAACTAAGCTTGATTCTCTACTGAATCTATTACTATTTGGCCTCTATAATAAAGTTTTCCTTCATGCCAGTGAGCTCTATGATATAAATGAGCCTCACCTGTTGTAGGATCAACAGCTACTTGAGGAGCTACAGCTTTATAATGAGTTCTTCTTTTATCTCTTCTTGTTTTTGAAATTTTTCTTTTAGGATGTGCCATTACTCTTATTTTTTTCTATTAGTATGCTCTTTAATTTATTCCATCTAGGGTCAATAGCATTTGAATCGACATCTAAATGATTTTCTTCTGTATTATTATCTTTAATTTTAAATTCGTTTAATTTATCTAATATTTCAGATTTTAAGGTACCATCTTCTACACCTGGATGTACTTTTTTTATTGGTACTGCTAATACTATTGCCTCATATATATATTGTGCAATATTTAGTTTATAATCTGAATGTGGAATTATTAATAACTCTTCATTTTCATTATTAAATTCATCCCCAAATTTTACAATTAAAAAAATACTAGTTTCAATTGGTTGTTGAAATAATTCGTTTGTAATATCGCACGCTACTTCAACGCTACCTGAAAATGTAAATTCTAACTCAAATAATGTTGGTTTCTTTAAAAAAGATAAACTTACATTTACATTTGAATTGTAAAACTCTTCATAATTAAAAAAATCAAAGAACTCTTTACCTATATTATATTCAAACTGGTGAACTCCATCTTTTAAACCTATAAAAGAAATATCGAATTTTTTTAAATCTTTCATAATAGAACTTCAATTTGAGCGTGCAAAGATATAAAAATTATATCTACATTTTTTAATTAAAATAAAGAAATTTACAATTTTTATTTTCTTTGATTCGTTTTTAAAGTGTTTTCTGTCAAACTTTTATATTCTTCACGGGTTTTAAAAACTTTTATAGCAGTAAAAACTGCTTCTTTAAAAGAATTGTTATTTGCAATCCCTTTACCTGCAATTTCGTATGCTGTACCATGGTCTGGCGAGGTTCTTAAGCGACTTAAGCCTGCTGTATAGTTAACGCCTTCTCCAAAAGACAGTGTTTTAAAGGGTGCTAAACCTTGATCGTGATACATTGCTAAAATACCATCGAAGTTTTTATAATTGCTTGATCCAAAAAAGCTATCAGCTGCATACGGTCCATAAACTAATTTACCTTCATTTTGAATTTCTGAAATAGTTGGTCTAATAACTTCATCGTCTTCATTTCCTATTACGCCGTGATCTCCACAGTGTGGATTAAGCCCTAAAATTGCAATTTTTGGCTTAGGAATTGCAAAATCTTCAACAAGCGTATTATACAAAATAGCTACTTTCTTTTTAATTAAATCTGGTGTAATACTTTCTGAAACCTTAGCAATTGGAATATGCCCTGTAATTAAACCAATTCTAATAGAATCTGTCATTAAAATCATTAAACTTTCTCCTTCTAATTTAGATTCTAAATACTCTGTATGTCCAGGGAATTTAAAATTCTCTGATTGAATATTATCCTTATTAATTGGCGCAGTTACCAATACATCTATTGTTCCTTTTGCAAGTTCGTTTGTAGCTGATTGAAGCGACTCAAAAGCTAGCTTACCGGACATTTCTGTAGGCTTACCTAAGTTTAATTCAATATCTTCTTTCCAAAGATTTAAAATATTTACTTTACCATGTACAACATTATCAATTTGCCTTATTCCATTAAAAGGCACATTAATGTTTAAATTTTTCTTATAGTTTGTAATTAATTTTGCACTTCCAAATATTATTGGCGTACAAAAATCTAACATTCTTTTGTCTGAAAAGGTTTTCAAGATTATTTCTATTCCAATACCATTAAAATCTCCAATAGAAATCCCTAATTTTATTTTTTCAAATTTATCCATAAATACGGTTATAATGCTTAATTTTGAGACTTCAAAAGTAATCAAATAAATTAATAAAATTATGTTTACAGGTATAATAGAGAGCTTGGGAGTTGTTAAAAATATTATTAAAGAAGGTGATAATATACATATTACAATAGAAAGTAGTTTTACTTCTGAATTAAAAATAGACCAAAGTGTTGCACATAATGGGGTTTGTTTAACAACTGTTGCTATAAATGGAAATGAATATACTGTAACTGCAATAAAAGAAACCTTAGATAAATCGAATTTTAAACACCTTAAAATTGGAGATAAAATAAATTTAGAACGCGCTATGATTCTTGGTGCTAGGTTAGATGGACATATAGTGCAAGGTCATGTTGATCAAACAGCTATTTGTACAGACGTTGTTGAAGAAGATGGTAGTTGGGTTTTTAGTTTTGAATATGACCCTACATTAAATAACGTTACTATAGAAAAAGGATCAATTACTATAAATGGAACGAGTCTTACTGTTGTTAATTCTATAAACAACACATTTTCTGTTGCTATTATTCCTTATACTTATGATTTTACAAATTTCCATACTTTTAAAAAAGGTACTGTAGTAAATCTAGAATTTGATGTTATTGGAAAATATGTAGCTAAATTATTAGAAAAAAATAACTCTTAAAAAACAAACACCTTTTAGCTTTTCTATTGAAAATTAAATATCTCACAGTCTAACTTTTCTTCTTCAAATTTATTATTTGAAATACGATACTGAATTAATTTAAAATTAGAGAATTTATACATATTTGTTTTTTCAATTTTGTTTTTTGAGCGCTTATAGTATTCTAGTTTACTAAGTTTTGGTTTTTCATTATAATTATTTTCAACTAAACCATCCACCTTTTTAGCTAGTTGATCTATAGGTTTCTTTTTAGAACTTAAAGCCAAATAATATGAGACTTTACTTCTAAAACTAAATTTTATTTTAGCTAAAAAACAAGTATCTATTTTCTCTATTCGCATCGGTTTAAATTCCTTTGGCAAAATAATTTTAAGTAGATATTTAAAATGTTGTACATTATCAATATCTAATCTAAATTCACTCTTCTTCATATTATATTAAAAAATATTTGTTTTTAATCAATATTACATAATCATTTTAAGTTTATACTATTAATAATAAGCATATTAAATACAACTAACTAGCCAATAAAATAGAACTATTATTAGCAAACTAGTTTTGAATAAACAAACTTAAAATTTTAAAAAAAAGGCATTTAATAAATGCCTTTTTTTATAATTAAAATAATTTTATACCTATTGGTTGATTGCTTCTGGGTTTAAAATCACAAATTCTGTTCTTCTGTTTAATTGATGTTCTGCTTCTGTACATTCAACTCCATCGGAACACTTATTAACTAATTGTGTTTCCCCATAACCTTGACCTGTAATTCTTGAAGGATCTATACCTTGTGAAATTATCCATTCTACAGACGATTTTGCTCTTCTGTTTGATAATGCCCAGTTGTATTGGTCTGATGCTCTACTATCAGTATGTGAACCTGAGGCTATCTTTATGTTTGGATATTTTTTCATTATTTGTACCACTTTTGTTAATTCAATTGCAGCATCTGGACGAATAAACGACTTGTCTAAATCAAAATAAATTGGATCTATTTTTATCAATAGCTTACCATCTACATTTACAAACTCATTAGAGTCTAAACTTAAACCTAACTCTAATTCTAAATCGCGTTCATCTGTGGTGGTAAACACCTCACTATCTTCGCTGTAACTTTCTTTTGTCCCAACAACTTTATAGGCTGTTTCACAGTCTACTTTAAAACTGAATGCTGCAAACTTATCAGCTATTACACTTTCTAGTTTTTCTCCTTCTTCATCATATAATGTTACTAAGGCTCCTGGTAGTAATGCTCCTGATTGTTTTTCGCGTACTTGACCTGCTACTAACTGTTCACAAGGTAAGACGCTTTCTGTTCCTTCAAAATAATAAATATCATCATCGCCTTTTCCACCTTCTCTATTTGATGAAAAATGTCCCCAATTTTCTCCTGGCTTTTTTACAAACGAAAAATCATCACCTGCACTATTGATTGGATATCCTAAGTTTTTTGACGCTGTTAATGCGCCTGCTTCTTCAATTGGTGTTACATACACATCTAATCCTCCGTTCCCTTCAAAATAACCGTCTGATGAATAATAAAGCATATTATGCTCGTCTATAAATGGAAACATCTCTTTGCCTGTTGTATTTACATTTGGCCCTAAATTTTGTGGTGTACCATAACTACCATCTTCATTAATAGCTACTACAAATATATCTGTAGATCCTAATGTCCCTGGCATATCTGAAGTAAAATACAACTTATCTTCTTCTGCGTTTAATGATGGGTGTCCTGTTTGGTAATTATCGCTATTAAATGGCATAGGGGTTATATCGGTCCATTCGCCATCTTCACCTACTGTTGCTTTATATAACTGGATTAAAACCCAACCTTCTTCATCTTTTGTTATCGATTTATTTATATAGTTATTTCTTGAAAAATAAACCGTTTTTAAATCTTTAGTAAAGGCTACGTTAGATTCGTGATACTTTGTGTTTATTGTTTCTGAAAAACGCTCTACATCTATTAATTCTCCTTGCTCGCCTATGGTTCCTTTAAATAATTCTAGATAAGGTTGATGGTTGTAATACCAATTCCTTTTGCGTATCGATTTATCTTTTCTAGAGGAGGCAAATACTGCTTCATTTTCTCCATAATAGGCAACTCCAAAATCTGCTAATTTTGTGTTCTCAGAAATGTTTTTTATGGTATATTCAAATTCTTGTGCTTGTAAATAACTTGCACAAAACAATAGAACAATCAGTGTAATTTTTTTCATATTTCTGTGGTTTTTTATTAAAAGAATCTTGGACTCTTAACATTTTTTCTATTAAAGTCAAATAATAACAGTATCTCGTGAGATCCTGAGTTAAAATCGCCAAACTTTGTAATGGTATGATCATATGCATAACCTAATCTAAAGTCATTATTTACTTGAAAACCGATCATTCCACTTATTGAATCATCAAATCTATGTGACAAACCTAATTCAACTCTCTCATCTATTAATAAGTTTAACGATAAATCTACTGATAATGGAGCACCTTCTGTTGCTTTTATCATTGTTGATGGTTTTAATTTTAGATTATCTGCTATATCAAATACATATCCTGAGGTTAAGAAATAGTGCATCTTCTCTGATGCGGTACTTACAATTCCTCCGTCTTTTTCTAAATGACGTGTTTCTAAAAAGTTCGGTACAGATAATCCTGCATAAAACTTATCGGTATAATAATAAACTCCGGCTCCAAAATTTGGTGAGGTTTCGTGAACTGGTATATTTAATGGATCTGGATCTATCATTAGCAATTCCCGTACATCCATAAAGGTAACTCCGGCTTTTAATCCAAAGGCTAAGCGACCTGTACTTGATGTGAAAATTGTATAGGAAAAATCTGCATAAATATTGTCTTCTTTTACAGGACCTATTTCATCGTGTATTACTGATAATCCTAATCCTACTGCACGCCCTATTGGTGCGTGTGCTGCTAAAGTAAAAGTTTGTGGTGCTCCTTCTACTCCTACCCACTGTGTCCTTCCTAATATGCCTATACTTGGAACACCTTTGGATCCAGCATAAGCAGGATTTAAAATGTTCATATTGTACATATACTGTGTATATTGAGGGTCTTGCTGACCGTAAACAGTTGTCAGTGACATTAAGGCTAAAACCCCTAAAATTAATCTAAATTTTTTCATAAACATGGTTTAAAAAATATGGAAGGAAAGAGCGATCTAATAAACGCTCTTTCCTAAATTAGTGTTTTTATTTTCTTAAATAGATCCAACCTGTTTGAGGAGCTCTCTTCTTATCATTATCTCCAAAATAAATGGTGTAGAAATATGTACCTGTAGGAAGTACATCGTTAGAGAAGTTCCATCTTCCTGTTGAATATCCATCCCACCATGTTGGAACCGTATTAGGATTTCCATCATGTTTATACTCGTATACTTTATTACCATATCTATTTACAATTTCCATAGAGAAATTAGGATATAAAATTGGTAAAAATGGGATCTCAAATACATCATTCATTCCATCTCCATTTGGTGTAAATCCTTCTGGTAATATATTTGAAATAGGTTCAGTTCCTATACAACTTGTATTGTTAGTCAAATCATAATCAGTTTGATACATTGCTGTAATTTCTGCACAGTTTAAATAATCTCCTTCTGCATTTACAATAGCATCAATTAATAATATTTCAGTTTCACCATTCATTATAGTTCCAACATTCCATATTCCTGTAAAACTATCATACGTTCCTTTTGAAGAACTATAAGTCACAAAATCGTATCCTGATGGTAATAAATCAATTACTTCAACTTCTGTTCCTTCTATATTTCCATCATTAATCAATCTAATTTCAAAAGTAATAACTGATTCCACTAAAGGAGTTATATCGTCAGAAAGAATTGTTTTTTCAAGTCTTAAATCTAACTCTTGATATGGCACTGCAGATGCACAATCATAATCATCTTCACTAGCATCTCCATTTGCTGGTGTAGAATCTATATCTAGTTCATTTGCTGCCGTTATTTCTGCACAATTAACATATTCACCAGCTTCTAATACCTGTACTTCAATTGACAATACAGCTGTATTACGAACTTCAATAAAGCCTATATTCCAAATACCAGTTTCTTTATCATAGGTTCCAATAGTTGAGTTATAAATTCCGTAATAAGCATATCCAGAAGGAATCACATCAGTAACCTGAACTCCGGTTGCTTCAGTTGGTCCTTCATTCGCTACGTGTATTTCGAACGTAACCATATCACCTATTTCAAGGAATTCTAAATCTCCAACAACAGTTTTAGTTAAACTTAAATCTATATAAGCTGTTGGTACAATTGAAACACTTCCTACATTATTTGTAGTATCTGAATCTGATTGGTCTGCAATTACTGCACTTGTTGTGTTTGTAATTGTTTGTCCTAATGTTCCATCATTAACTGTTGCTGTTATGTTTAATGTTGCTGTTGCTCCATTTGCTAATTCTCCAATTGTCCACAATCCTGATCCATAATTATATGTTCCTGATGCTGTTGAATTACTTACATAAGTAACTCCTACTGGTAAATTATCTATTAAACTTACACCTGTTGCAGTACTTGGTCCGTTATTTGTAACTGCAATGGTATAAGTAATTGTATCGCCCTCATTTGGGGTAGCATTACTTACTGTTTTTACAGTTGCTAAATCTGAACTTGTTACTACAATTGTAGCGTTATCATCATCTTCTGTTAAGTTTGCATCTACTTGGTCTTGTGTATTTGACACTACATTTGTCAATGTCATACCTCCTTGATCCATTCCTACAATTGCTTCTATAACTATAGTTTCTTTTTCGCCTGATTCTAGTAAATCAACATTCCAATTTGGTGCGGTCCACGTTCCATCACTTGGCATAACATTCGCATAAGTTAAACCTGCTGGTAAAGCATCGGTTACTACTAAATTGGTAACTTTTGCTGGTCCATTATTTCTAACGGTTACGGTATAGGTTACTATATCTCCTGCATTTGGTGTAGCATTATCTACAACCTTAGTCAATACTATATCTGCATGGTTTTCTACAATTATTATTGCATCTAAATCATCTCCTTCTGTTGTTGGATCAATTTGGTTACCTGTTGCTGCTGTAGTTATATTCGTTATTGTTTCTCCAGCAGTATCTACATCAACAGTTGCTGTAATATTTAAGGTTGCTGTTGCTCCATTTGCAATGGTTCCAACTGTCCATATTCCTGATCCACTATTAAATGAATCTACTTGATCATCATTTACATAAGTAACACCTGCTGGTAATAAGTCTGTTAAACTTACATCTGTTGCATCACTTGGTCCATTATTAGTAACTGCAATACTATAAGTAATTGTATCTCCTTCATTTGGCGTAGGATCACTTACCGTTTTTACTGTTACTAAGTCTGATGTACCTGGCTGAACATCAATTGTTACCGTTGCAGTTGAACAATTAGGTACTGGAGCATCATCATCACAAATTGTATATGTAAATGAATCTAATCCAATAAAGCCAGTTGGTGGTGTATAATCAAATGTTCCTGGAACTGATCCTGGCACCACTGTACCACCATTTAAACTTGAATTATCATAAGCTGTAATAGTAGCATTATCAACAAATGTATCATTCATAGTAACATCTACAGTAGTAACTAATGTATTTTCAATAGTACTAGCAGAATCATTTACTGCAAAAGGATCTCCTTCATCAGTTACAGTAATATAAACGGTTGCCGTTTCACAACTGCTAGGAATATCATCATCACAAATTGTATATGAGAATGTATCCTCTCCAGAGAAACCTGGTGCTGGTATATATGTAAACGTTCCATCTAAATTATCTGTTATTACTGCTCCATTATCACCTGTATAAACAAAACTTCCAATAGAATATGTTGCATCATCTGTTAAAATATCATTAGCTAATGCATCTATTAATGTAGGTGTTGTTGTATCTTCCAATATTTCTACATAATCATCTACAGCTATTGGATCCCCTTCATCTATAATAGTAATTATAACTGTTGCTGTATCACATACTTCTGGTGACACTGCTGTATTACATACCATATAATCTAATGTTACAGTAGAACCTTCTTCTCCTGGAGCAGAAGTATAAGTCATCTCTCCAGTTTCTGGATTAAAGCTTACAACACCTTCCGCTGTACCAGTACCTGCATCTGTAATAGATAAATCTGTACTTGGTAAGAAGTCATCATTATCTAAAATGTTATGCGTTGTAGGCTCACCTTCATTTGCTTTCATTGAATCATCTACAGCTGTTGGTACTTTTGGATTTGGATCCGTAACATCTGGATTTCCATCATTGTCATCATCTGGATCTGTTATATCTGGATCTCCATCTCCATCTGTATCTTCTTGTACTGTAATTGTAACTGTTGCTGTATCACATACTTCTGGTGAAACCGCTGTATTACATACTATATAATCTACAGTTACTGTTGTTCCTTCTTCACCTGGTGCTGGCGTATAAGTCATCTCTCCTGTTTCTGGATCAAAACTTACTGTACCATCTGCACTTCCAGTTCCGGCATCTGTAATAGATAAATCTGTACTTGGTATAAAGTCATCATTATCGATAATCTTATGCGTTGTAGATTCTCCTTCAACGGCATTCATTGAATCATCGACTGCTGTTGGTGCTATTGGATTTGGATCTGTATTATCTGGATTTCCATCTCCATCTGTATCTGGATCTAATGGATCTGTTCCGTTATCTATTTCTTCTTCATTTGGAATGCCATCTCCATCACAATCATCTGCTAACCAAGCTGCATCTGCATTTGCTGTATTTTGAGTTGCTGAATTATATTCACAAGGGTCTAGTGGCGCAGTATCGCTTCCATCTGGATCACCATCTCCATCTGTGTCTGGATCTAATGGATCTGTTCCGTCTGTTATTTCTTCTCCATTTGGTACACCATCTCCATCACAATCATCTGCTAACCAAGCTGCATCTGCATTTGCTGTATTTTGACTTGCTGAATTATATTCACAAGGGTCTAGTGGCGCAGGATCACTTACGTCTGGGTCACCATCATTGTCATCATCTGGATCTGTTACATCTGGTATACCATCTCCATCTGTATCTTCTTGTACTGTAATTATAACTGTTGCAGTATCACATACATTTATATTACATACTGTATAATCTACAGTTACTGTTGTTCCTTCTTCACCTGGTATTGGTGTGTATTCCATCTCACCTGTTCCTGGATTAAAACTTACTGTACCTTTTGCTGTACCTGTACCAGCATTTATGATTGATAAATCTGTACTTGGTATAAAGTCATCATTATCGATAATCTTATGCGTTGTAGATTCTCCTTCAACGGCATTCATTGAATCATCTTCTGCTGTTGGTACTATTGGATTTGGATCTGTATTGTCTGGATTTCCATCTCCATCTGTGTCTGGATCTAATGGATCTGTTCCATTATCTACTTCTTCTCCATTTGGTACGCCATCTCCATCACAATCTGTTGCTAACCAAGCTGCATCTGCATTTGCTAAGTTTTGACTTAACGCATTATAATCACATGGATCGTTTGGATCTGTGCCACCTGTTATTTCTTCTCCATTTGGTACACCATCTCCATCACAATCTGCTAAGTACCAAGCACTTGTTGTATCGTTTAAGTCTACATTCGCTACGTTTCCGCCTTCACATGGATCGTTTGGATCTGTTCCATTATCTACTTCTTCTCCATTTGGTACGCCATCTCCATCACAATCATCTGCTAACCAAGCTGCATCTGCATTTGCTGTATTTTGACTTGCTGAATTATATTCACAAGGGTCTAGTGGGGCAGGATCACTTACGTCTGGGTCACCATCATTGTCATCATCTGGATCTGTTACATCTGGTATACCATCTCCATCTGTATCTTCTTGTACTGTAATTGTAACTGTTGCTGTATCACATACTTCTGGTGAAACCGCTGTATTACATACTGTATAATCTACTGTTACTGTTGTTCCTTCTTCACCTGGTATTGGTGTGTATTCCATCTCACCTGTTCCTGGATTAAAACTTACTGTACCTTTTGCTGTACCTGTACCAGCATTTATAATTGATAAATCTGTACTTGGTATAAAATCATCATTATCGATAATCTTATGCGTTGTAGATTCTCCTTCAACGGCATTCATTGAATCATCTTCTGCTGTTGGTACTGTTGGATTTGGATCTGTATTGTCTGGATTTCCATCTCCATCTGTGTCTGGATCTAATGGATCTGTTCCGTTATCTATTTCATCTTCATTTGGAATGCTATCTCCATCACAATCTGTTGCTAACCAAACTGCATCTGCATTTGCTAAGTTTTGACTTAACGCATTATAATCACATGGATCGTTTGGATCTGTGCCGTTTGGACCTGGTGTTCCATCTCCATCAGGATCTACTTCTTCTCCATTTGGTACGCCATCGCCATCACAATCTGCTGCTAACCAAGCTGCATCGGCATTTGCTAAGTTTTGAGTTGCTGTATCGTAAGAACATGGATTGTTTGGTTCTGGATCACTTCCGTTTGGATCTCCATCGCCATCACAATCAGCTGTTAACCAATCACCACCTTGTGTTTCTGTTACACTTGTTGTAATATAATCACATGGATCGTTTGGATCTGTGCCGTTTGGACCTGGTGTTCCATCTCCATCAGGATCTACTTCTTCTCCATTTGGTACGCCATCGCCATCACAATCTGCTGCTAACCAAGCTGCATCGGCATTTGCTAAGTTTTGAGTTGCTGTATCGTAAGAACATGGATTGTTTGGTTCTGGATCACTTCCGTTTGGATCTCCATCGCCATCACAATCAGCTGTTAACCAATCACCACCTTGTGTTTCTGTTACACTTGTTGTAATATAATCACATGGATCGTTTGGATCTGTGCCGTTTGGACCTGGTGTTCCATCTCCATCAGGATCTACTTCTTCTCCATTTGGTACGCCATCTCCATCACAATCTGCTGCTAACCAAGCTGCATCGGCATTTGCTAAGTTTTGAGTTGCTGTATCGTAAGAACATGGATCGTTTGGTTCTGGATCACTTCCGTTTGGATCTCCATCGCCATCACAATCAGCTGTTAACCAATCACCACCTTGTGTTTCTGTTACACTTGTTGTAATATAATCACATGGATCGTTTGGATCTGTTCCTTCTGTAATTTCTGTTCCATCTAACACACCGTCTCCATCTGTATCTGGATTATTTGGATCTGTGCCGTTTGGACCTGGTGTTCCATCTCCATTAGGATCTACTTCTTCTCCATTTGGTACGCCATCTCCATCACAATCTGCTAAGTACCAAGCACTTGTTGTATCGGTTAAATCTACATTCGCTACGTCTCCGCCTTCACATGGATCGTTTGGATCTGTGCCGTTTGGACCTGGTGTTCCATCTCCATCAGGATCTACTTCTTCTCCATTTGGTACACCATCTCCATCACAATCTGCTGTTAACCAATCACCACCTTGTGTTTCTGTTACACTTGTTGTAATATAATCACATGGATCGTTTGGATCTGTTCCATCTGTAATTTCTGTTCCATCTAACACACCGTCTCCATCTGTATCTGGATTATTTGGATCTGTACCGTTTGGACCTGGTGTTCCATCTCCATCAGGATCTACTTCTTCTCCATTTGGTAATCCATCATTATCACAATCGGCTGTTAACCAATCACCACCTTGTGTTTCTGTTACACTTGTTGTAATATAATCACATGGATCGTTTGGATCTGTATTATCTGTAATTTCTGTTCCATCTAACACACCGTCTCCATCTGTATCTGGATTATTTGGATCTGTACCGTTTGGACCTGGTGTTCCATCTCCATCAGGATCTACTTCTTCTCCATTTGGTAATCCATCATTATCACAATCGGCTGTTAACCAATCACCACCTTGTGTTTCTGTTACACTTGTTGTAATATAATCACATGGATCGTTTGGATCTGTATTATCTGTAATTTCTGTTCCATCTAACACACCGTCTCCATCTGTATCTGGATTATTTGGATCTGTGCCGTTTGGACCTGGTGTTCCATCTCCATCAGGATCTACTTCTTCTCCATTTGGTACACCATCTCCATCACAATCAGCTGTTAACCAATCACCACCTTGTGTTTCTGTTACACTTGTTGTAATATAATCACATGGATCGTTTGGATCTGTTCCTTCTGTAATTTCTGTTCCATCTAACACACCGTCTCCATCTGTATCTGGATTATTTGGATCTGTGCCGTTTGGACCTGATGTTCCATCTCCATTAGGATCTACTTCTTCTCCATTTGGTAATCCATCATTATCACAATCAGCTAAGTACCAAGCACTTGTTGTATCGGTTAAATCTACATTCGCTACGTCTCCGCCTTCACATGGATCGTTTGGATCTGTGCCGTTTGGACCTGGTGTTCCATCTCCATCAGGATCTACTTCTTCTCCATTTGGTACACCATCTCCATCACAATCTGCTGTTAACCAATCACCACCTTGTGTTTCTGTTACACTTGTTGTAATATAATCACATGGATCGTTTGGATCTGTTCCATCTGTAATTTCTGTTCCATCTAACACACCGTCTCCATCTGTATCTACATCTTCTCCTACAACTACAGTTACTTCTGCTTCTTCACAGTTTGATGGTGCTGCTGTTTCACATATTGTATAATCTATTGTATAAGTTCCTGGCGCTGTTCCTGCAGCTACAGTAACATCTCCGTTTGCATCTATTGATAATTCTGTTGTTGCTGTTGACGTAATTGTAACATCATCTGAATCTACTGCAACTCCGTTAAGCGTATCATTTTCTAATATATCACTGATCGTTTTTCCATCAACACCCTCTTGGTAAGTTAATGTATAACTATCATCTTCGGCAACTATCGCTGTTGCTGCTCCTACAACTACTGTTACTTTTGCATCTTCACAATTTGATGGTGCTGCTGTTTCACATATTGTATAATCTATTGTATAAGTTCCTGGCGCTGTTCCTGCAGCTACAGTAACATCTCCGTTTGCATCTATTGATAATTCTGTTGTTGCTGTTGACGTAATTGTAACATCATCTGAATCTACTGCAACTCCGTTAAGCGTATCATTTTCTAATATATCACTGATCGTTTTTCCATCAACACCCTCTTGGTAAGTTAATGTATAACTATCATCTTCGGCAACTATCGCTGTTGCTGCTCCTACAACTACTGTTACTTTTGCATCTTCACAATTTGATGGTGCTGCTGTTTCACATATTGTATAATCTATTGTATAAGTTCCTGGCGCTGTTCCTGCAGCTACAGTAACATCTCCGTTTGCATCTATTGATAATTCTGTTGTTGCTGTTGACGTAATTGTAACATCATCTGAATCTACTGCAACTCCGTTAAGCGTATCATTTTCTAATATATCACTGATCGTTTTTCCATCAACACCCTCTTGGTAAGTTAATGTATAACTATCATCTTCGGCAACTATCGCTGTTGCTGCTCCTACAACTACTGTTACTTTTGCATCTTCACAATTTGATGGTGCTGCTGTTTCACATATTGTATAATCTATTGTATAAGTTCCTGGCGCTGTTCCTGCAGCTACAGTAACATCTCCGTTTGCATCTATTGATAATTCTGTTGTTGCTGTTGACGTAATTGTAACATCATCTGAATCTACTGCAACTCCGTTAAGCGTATCATTTTCTAATATATCACTGATCGTTTTTCCATCAACACCCTCTTGGTAAGTTAATGTATAACTATCATCTTCGGCAACTATCGCTGTTGCTGCTCCTACAACTACTGTTACTTTTGCATCTTCACAATTTGATGGTGCTGCTGTTTCACATATTGTATAATCTATTGTATAAGTTCCTGGCGCTGTTCCTGCAGCTACAGTAACATCTCCGTTTGCATCTATTGATAATTCTGTTGTTGCTGTTGACGTAATTGTAACATCATCTGAATCTACTGCAACTCCGTTAAGCGTATCATTTTCTAATATATCACTGATCGTTTTTCCATCAACACCCTCTTGGTAAGTTAATGTATAACTATCATCTTCGGCAACTATCGCTGTTGCTGCTCCTACAACTACTGTTACTTTTGCATCTTCACAATTTGATGGTGCTGCTGTTTCACATATTGTATAATCTATTGTATAAGTTCCTGGCGCTGTTCCTGCAGCTACAGTAACATCTCCGTTTGCATCTATTGATAATTCTGTTGTTGCTGTTGACGTAATTGTAACATTAGCTGGATCAACTGCAACTCCGTTAATCTTATCATTTTCTAATACATCTCCTAAAGTTATTCCATCAACACCATCTTGGTAACTTACTGAATAACTATCATCGTCTGCTAACACACAATTTTTAACCGATACCGTAGTATTTATAGTTAATGCTAAATCACAATCACCATTATTTACATTAGTTAAATCTAAAGTAGTATCTGCAGTTATTCCAGAAACTGTTACTTCTACAGTACCTCCTGTACCTATTTCTATAGTTTGATCTGTTCCTGAACCAACTGTATATGTTACTATATCTCCTGCTGTTCCTGTTATTGTAAACACAGCATCTTCTCCAACACATACAGGACTGTTTGAAGCAATTGTTGCTGCTGTTGGTAAATCACCAACAGTTAACGTAATACTTTCTTCTACACTACAACTATTATTAGTTGTTGTAACTTCTAATCTATATTCATTACCATTTAACGCACTAGTGGCATTTGTAATGGTTAAACTTGCTGTACTTGTTCCACTATATGGGCTATCATCTGTTAACGCAGTAGTGCCTAAATACCATTGGTAAATATACTCTGCTTCTGGTATTGATTCAGTTGTATCATCATTTATTGCACCTGTAGAACCAAAATCTGTAACTCTTAATCCTGTAGGAGTAGCTGTTAAAGTAATGTTTGAATTTTCACAAACTTCTAGTGTACTTGGTGCAATTGTTATTTCGCTAATTACATCACTTGTAAGCACTGCTGTAGTAGCATCTTGACCTCCACTTACAGCTGTTGGCACTCCATTTGCATCAACAGTACCGTTAATACTTCCGTTTGAATTTAAATCATCATTTGTTATACTGCCATCAGCCTCAATTGCATCAGGACATCCATCATTATCGCTATCTGCATCTAAATAATTTGGAATACCATCTCTATCTGTATCAAGAACACAAGTTTGTTCAACTTTACCATTTATGAAATCGAAATCATCTGCTTTTAACGCAAAGCCTATTTCTACAACTTGACCAATTGAAATTTCAACTGGAAGTGTAATTAGTATATTGGCATATCTTTCTGGATTATCTTCATAAGTAGTATCAAAATCTGTATGATCAATGTATGCATTTCCTTGAGAAGATGGTAGTGAATTGATAAATGTTGCACCATTAGATGCAACAATTAATGCATCACCTCCATTATCTGTAGCATTATCATTATTAGAACCACCATCATTTGGAGTTGTAATAGTTAAATAAGTAATATTATCCACTTTAACAGTAAGCACTGCTTCTGTATTACTACCTGTATAAATAGAACCACTTCTACCATTATTCCATCTAACATCAAAACTCAATTTATCAGTATCTAAAGTTAATTCGTCTGCATCGCAAATATCTTCAATGGTATACTGCCTAGTTAAAATATATGGATTACCATCGCCATCACCATTTACAATACTACTTCCAGTTAAGCTAGGTAAATCTTTATCTTTCGACTCTTCAGTATCTAAAATACCATCATTATCATCATCTAAATCACAAATATCATTTATTCCATCTCCATCAGTGTCTGTTCCTGCCGGATCAGTACAAGGGTCTACAGTTGCTTTAATACCAAAATCTAGTGAATCAGCCGTTAAACTAGGCACATTTAAACTTCCATCAACAACTCCACCTTCATTTGTATATTCCCAATTTGTTGGTAATTCATTAGTTGGCGCAGGACTACCTTCCGTTCCTTGGCTTGTACTTAATTCAAATGTATAATCAACTAAAGCATCGTCTAAAGTTACAGTATAAGTACCATCACTTGCTACAGTAGCTGTAGCTACTACATTACCTGTTGAATCTACAACATTTATATATAATTGTGTACTTCCTGGAGAACCAATACCTGTTCCGTCTACGGTACCATTATCATTTGTATCGTTATAAACAGTACCAGAATAGATAACACCACCATCTGCCGTTGGACAATTGGTTGGTTCTATAGTTGGCGCTACACCTCCGTAGGTAACATTAGACTCAAAGGTCAACGCTGAAGGATTTGCAAACATACCACTTTCATTACTATTTGCAGAATTAGAATTTGTAAAATTCAGATTTGGCCCAACAATTCCACTATTAGCAGTTCTCTGGTTTGTCCATTCAAAATAACCTTGAAGATTTGGATCAGAAGGACCTACAAGATTTCCATCTTGAGAAATACCCGTTCCACTATTAACAATAACTGCCCCTTGATTATAAAAAGTACCTCCACCTAAATTAACATAACCATCAATTTCAAAAGTACCGTAATTGCTAATTTTAGAGGCTGAATTACCAAAATCAATAGCTTGAGTAGTAAACGTTCCTGTATTAATTACCTGCCCTCCATTATTTAAATTAAATTTACCAGAATATATTCCACAGTTAATATATGAGGAAATACTGTTGGAGTTATAATTACCAGTAATAGAAAGATTTCCAGAATTTATAAATTGAGCTTTACCAGCAGAAATATTAAGATTATTAGAAATGTCCATTACCTCATTGTTCTCTATGGTAATTACGGCGTTTGAATTTTGAAATTGCAATGTACCTGGATTAAAAGTTCCATTATTGGTAATATTCATAACATCACCATTTAAGGTTAATGTATTGGTTGTCATTAAACCTCCAGGAGCAATGGTAATATCCATATCACTAGCCCAAGTAGGATTTTGACCTACATTTAATGTACCTTGTACATCTATAGTAAACATACCTGAACCAGAATAATTATTGGCACCCAAATTTAACGTTGCTCCTGAAGCAACACATATAGAAGCACCATCACCAAATGTAATATCTCCATTAATAGTAGCATCCGCTGTAAAACAAGTTTTTGTACCTGCTGCAAATGTATAGTTCCCACTAATAGAAGGGTTTGTAACGTCACAATCAGTACACTGCGCGTAGGCTGTTTGTGAAGAAGCAATTGCTATTAAAAATGTAAAATAAAGTAATACGTAAAATTTTTTCATAAAATTTATTCTTTAATTCATTGTTATAATTTAGAACGCAACCTAAATTGCAGTATCTATATTTTTTATTACTTATTAGTTGTATTTATAGGTATACACTTCAAATTCTTTTATTTTTTTCTGAATATGAAAAACATATCAATACTTTATAAACACAAGAAATTTTAAAAAAATTACAATAAAAAAACCCTAAAATTTAAACTAATCAAAAATTGGTAGTTTAACTTTTTAGGGGTTATTATAAGTTAACATTATAATTATTTTAAAAAATATTATTCGGCAAAATTACGTTAAGAGTTTCTTGTTACAAACGGTTATAATAACTGTTTTCCGCTAAACAGACAGAACACAAACTATTGATTAACTTACACTTATGCTTCAACACACGTACTTCTATAAATTTTTGAAAATTGAATGTTTATTGACGGGAAAACAACTGTTACACTTGTTAAAATTTTAATGCATAACAGAAAAGACATATACTAATACTAGTATAAAATATTATGAATTGAATAATAAGGCTTTAAAATAAGGATTAAAACATAGAAGGTTTCTTAAGCTTAATAAAAGACATTAAGGTTAAAAGCTGAAAGTTGAGAATAAAATTAATTGGAGTTTTTAATATCTTCTATAAATTCTGAAGGACTATATCCAGTTATATCTTTAAAACAGGCAGAAAATTTACTATGAGAAGAAAAACCACATTCATCTGCCAAATAACTTATTTTATAATTTAAATAAGCTTTATCTGTAGTTAGCTTATTTTTAATATAATTTATTCTTAAATTATTAATGTAGTGGGTATAATCTGTATTTTTATAATTTTTAAGAAAATTCCTAAAATATTTGGTATTTGTATTTAACAAACCTATTAGAGTTGGCAAAGACATGTTTTTATCTAAAAAACCATTGGAAGCTTCAAACTCTTTTAATTTTTCAACAAGATCTTCCTCTGTTTTTTTAGGAAGCACAATATCTGTTGTTTTACTATTATCAATTATAAGAGTTTTATTATTGGTATTAGAGAATATTTTTTTTGTTTTTAAATACATAAAAATTAATAGCGCTATAGCTAAAGCCAAAAATAGAACTATATAGTTTTTACTATTGGGCACAACATCACTTTTATTTGAATTTATGTTAAGTGCTTTGTAAGCACTGTTTATCATTATTTTTTTTTTCTCTTTATTTATATCTAACTGTGCAATATATTTAGAATTGTATAAAGCGAAACTATCAAGCTCTTTATCTAATTTGTAAAATTCTGAAATGCTTTTATACACATTTTCTTTTAAAGAACCATGATTAGACTTTTCGGAAATACTGAGTGCTTTATTTAAATAAAAATAAGAACTATCTTTTTTATTTAAATTTAAATATACATCACCCAATCGCTTGTAAATTAATGAAGCCCAAATAGTATTTTCGGCTCCTACATCATTAATTAATAATCTAGAGTTTGAAAAATGAGAGAGCGCTTTTTCATAATCATCTAAAAACAAATAACACCTACCAAACATTTCTTCTACTTTAGCAAGAGAAAAAGAATTATTTTGTAAATTTTTATCTTTATTATAAATATGAAAAGCAAACTCTAAATGCTCAATAGCTTTTTGATAATCCTTTTCTTCTAATGCAAATTCAGCAAATTCTACATTACATATTGCTTTATAATTTTCTATTTGTTTTTTGTTAGAAAAATAATCACTAATTTTTATACCTTTTTCAAGAAAGGACTTTCCTTTATCATAAAAACCAATCATTCTATATTGTGTAGCTAAAAAGCCATAATTTCTAGCTAAAAGAACATAATCTTTTTCATCTTCAGCAATATTTATAACCTCTAAAGATTTAACAATAGCCTCTCCTCTTTTTTCTTGCTTTGCTAAAATATCAGCAGTTAGCATTAAAGATTTTATTTTATTATGATTACTTTCAGAATACAGAAAAAGAGAATCTGCCAAATACAAAGCTTTAACAGGATCTGATGAAGATATATTTACTGCAATACGATAAAATATAGAATCAAATTTTTTAGATTGAATGTCGGTATTGGTTTGCGAAAAAACCAAATATGGAATAAATAATAAGAGTAATAAAAACCGCATCAATTAGCTAAATAAAATTATTAAAACAATAAATTACTTGTAAAAGTATATTTTACAAATAAACACCTATAATAATGTATGAGTTAGCACAACAAAGATAATTAATTCTTTAAATTATAGGCTACGGATAAACTAAATTTTAAAAAAAAATAAAACCTTACAAATCGAAAGAAATGTAAGGTTTAGAGTTTTATAAATGTGGTCCCACTTGGGCTCGAACCAAGGACCCTCTGATTATGAGATAGACATATAGTCTTTTCATTTAGCTGCATTTAACTTCAAAAATACTGTTTTTCAGTGGTTTATGATTTTTAAGAAATATTTTTGTTTCATCACGTTTCATCAAATGTCTGCATTTGTTGTACGTATGTTAAACTTTTAAAAAAAAATAAATGAAGGCTAGTATCAAAATTATCTTAAAAAAGACAAAATTAAGTAATGGAACTTATCCTATTAACTTAAGAGTAACCATCAGTAGAAAATCAAAATTTTACAAAACACCTTACAATGTATTACCAAAATTCTGGAATGAAAAAACAAGTGAGTTTAACTCTAAATACAAAAACCACTTACAATCTAATCGGATATTAAGCTCAATCAAACAAGATGCATCTAAGATATTAGATACAATGATTGAAGAAAGACACGAATTTACTTTAGACGTCTTTGATTCATTATTTAGACCAGAGAAAATTGAACAGTTAAATTTCATCTCCTTTTTCGAGAAAAGAAAAAATCAATTCTACGAGTCTGGTCAAATTAGTTCTCATAATTCTTATAATGACACTATTTCAGCTCTTAAGAGATTTAATCCTTCAATTACATCTTACCCTTTTTCAAAAATTGATTACACTTTCTTAGTTGCTTTTGAAGCTAACTTGCGAGCTTACGGATGTAATGATGGCGGTATTGGCGTTTACATGCGTAATATTAGAGCTATATATAATTCTGCTATTAAAGCAAAAATTGCCTCTAGAGAATCATATCCCTTCAAAGATTATATCATATCTAAATTAAAATCTAGTAAGATAAAAAAAGCTTTAACCAAACAAGATTTACAATTATTATTAGATTATGATTTTTCTTCAAACAAACAAGGTACTAAGATATTGTATACCTACTTATTCAGCTTCTATTGCCGAGGCATGAATTTTACTGATATAGCAGAGTTAAGATGGGATGATATAGACTTAAGTAATTTCACTTATATTAGAAATAAAACTCAAGTACAACTAAACATAAAAATTCCAGATAATGACATTACAAGAAAAATTATAAATTACTTCAAAACTTACCGTCCATTTGATACAGAATACATTTTCCCAATTTTGAAGAAAGATCTAGAACTATACACAGAAGACGAATTAAAGAAACGTAAAACATTTGTGTTAAATTACTACGGAAAACAACTTAACAAAATTGCACTTGAATGTGGTATTAAAACAAAACTTAATTTTTACACAGCTAGACACACCTTTGCAACATTATCTTTAAAAAAAGGATTGAGTACAGTTATGATCAAACAAGCATTAGGACATAAATCTATCCAAACTACAGAAACATATTTAGAGGATTTCCGTAGAGAAGAACTAGATTTAGCTTTTGAAGATATAATGTAAATAATAGATGGTACAAAAGTAATTCTGAAATGTATTTCTTTTTTAGAATTACTTTTTCCCGTTTTAAAATGAGCCTTAGCGTCAGGCTATAAACCTTTTTGATTAAAGTGTTATTTCACAACTTCATTCCATACATTTTTTCATCCAATTCCTTCCAGTTTGGAATATGTTTTGAAAGTTCTGCCCAAAACTCTTTGGAATGATTTTTTATCTTAGTGTGAACTAATTCGTGGACTAGTAAATAATCGATTAAACTATAAGGTAATTTAATTGCATCTATGTTAATAATGATGGTATTTTCTGGTGTACAGCTTCCCCAACGTTTTTCTAATTTTCTAATTTTTAATTCAGTATAATTTAGCCCTGTTTCTTTAGCCCATTTTTTAATTCTTGGTTTTATCTTTTCTAAAGCTTTTGTTCTGAAGTATTCTTCAAAAGAATGCTTTAGTTCTGATTGGTTATTTAAAGATTGGGGTAACGTAATTCTAAACTTAGATTCCGTAAAATCTATATTAATATCCTTTAAATCATCATTTCTTAAAATTTGAACATAATACTTCCTTCCAAGGTATTGAATACGAGAGCCTGTTACTATGTCTTCATCACCAATAGAACTCACTAATTCCAGTTTATCTAAAATCCATTTGGCTTTTTTTAGGATCAATGTTTCAGCCAATTCATCACTAATATTTTTACCCTTTAAAATTACTCCATCACCTTTTGCAACTGTAATATAATGCGATTTAAGTTCCTCTTTTTTAAGAAAGGAATACTCAATGGTTTTATGTCCGTATTGTACACTAGGCATCGTTATTCTTTATTAAAACATCAATCATTTCCTTTGCTTTCATCTTTGCTTCGCTACGTTCTATTTTTGCAGTGGTTAAGTAACGTCTAATCTTATTTTCAATATCTTTTTTCACTTGACCTTTTGCTTGCCATCCTACGATATTTAGCTCCCCTTTTATAAGGTCGAAAATAGTTTTAGTGGCATCTTCAGCGTCTTCGCCAAAGGATATTTTCATAGAATCATAAACTGCTCGCTCACGTTCTGTTTTAAATCCTTTTTGTTCTCCTTCTTTTTGTTGCTCTATAATTTCATCCTGAATATCAGCATACGCTTTTAGGAGTTGCAATTGAGTAATCCGTTCATCTTTCTTTTGCTTTAATAGCTCATCTAATCGTTGTGCTAGAGGTTTATAAAAATCTGGACTCTTATCTAAACCAACTTTTATAGTGTGCTTTAAATTGTTTCGCATCTTCAACTCTTTGGTAGCTGGTGATGCATTCATAATTTCTTCTTTAAACTTATCTTTATCTATAATAGAAACAGGTTCAGCTAATAGACTTTCTACTCCGTTAGCCTTAAGATGTTCGTCTATCATAGCTTGTAGCATCTTACTTTCATCCTTACTAATTTTTAACTCTTCATCATCTGGAAAGGCATTTTTAGCTCTTAACTTAATTTCATTAAACAGTTTAAAATCCCCTTGATATTTTATTGCTTTTGTATTTGGTAAAACAATGTTTATTGACTTGTTAAAATCCTTTAATAACACCTTAAAATTATCACGTAAATTAATTGGCTCTATGTATCTAACTGCTGCATCTATATAGTCTTCACGTTTATAGATACGGTCAATTTTCAAAGGTTTAAAGAAATCTACCAACTTGGTGTGATTCATTTCTAATTTAGGAAGCTCTTCATTTATATTTTTTAAAATATCGTCTGGTCTAATATCTCCAGAGAATATTTCTAAAGCTTGAATTAAATAAGCTGTAATTCCATTATAATCTATAATATAACCTGCATTTTTACCTTTTCCAGAACGGTTTACTCTAGCAATAGCTTGTAATAGGTTATGCTCTTTTAATGGTTTATCTAAATATAAACAACTAGCTATTGGAGCATCCCAGCCAGTAAGTAACATATCTGATACTATTATAAATGCTGTATTGTCAAATTTCTTTTTACCTGATTTTTCGGTTTCTTTTTCATTACCAAAAGGTAATTTAAAGTTGTCGGTTGCATCCTTAATATCTCCAGGAGGTACAACATACACAGGTTTTTTATTGTTAGGGTTATTTTTATTCCACTCTAAGGTTTTATAATATTCTTTAGCAATTATATCTGACTTAGGGGAGCCAATACTCACTACCACTTTTGATTCAAAATTATGATAACCTTCTTCTTTTAGTTTATGAAATACTTGTTGATATTTAATTGCAGCTTCTCTACCACTACAAACTAACATAGCTTTGTGACCATCTGGATAAATTTTATCTCTATAATGATCTAATATGTGTTTTCCAATATCGTTAACTCTACCTTTTGAAAGTTGATATTTTCTTAAGGCTTCACGCTTTAACTTGTCTTTTTTATCTTCTGAAAAATGCCCGAATTTTTCTTCAAACTCTTTATCTAATTCCTCTTTTTTTACATCAAGCTTCGCAATCCCTTCATCATATAACAATTCAACTGTAGCTCCATCTGCAACAGCTTCTGTAATGGTATATACATCTATATAATCACCTCCATAAAACTCTGCTAATGTAGATTTGTCTTCTTTTGAAATTGGTGTTCCTGTAAAAGCAACAAACTTTGCATTAGGTAATACAGTACGCATAAAAGCAGCTAAAAACCCATAATGACTTCGGTGTGCTTCATCTACTAATATATATAGGTTCTCTTTTTTTGAAAGCTCTTCTAATTCAATTTCTTCACGTTCAATTTCTACCCATTTCCCTTTTTGAAGCTCCTTGGTTATTTTTACAAGAAGTTTATCTTTTAGCTGTTTTTCAATCATTAAATTACCACGTTCTTCTAACTCTGTTTGGTCAGTTGTTGCTGTGGCATCTTTATCCGTTTCTTGAAATTTTTGAAGTGTGGTGGTAATTATCCCTCCATAATCATTTCGTAATAATTTATCTAAATGTACAACTGACAATGCTTGATTTACATTTTTAAACCCTACGTTTTGAAGGGTTGTAGTAATCTGTCTATCTAAATCTTTACGATCAGTCATTATCATTACCGTAGGATTGTCAAAACCATATTCTGAGGCTTGTAACTTACGAGCGACATAAGCCATTGTTAAAGATTTTCCGCTTCCTTGTGTGTGCCAAACTACACCACCTTCACCATTTTGAAGACGTGCTATAGTTTTGTTGGTTGCTCTTAATTGCTGATATCTTGGCAGCTTTTTTATAGTAGTTCCTTCTTCTAATTCAAATAACACAAAATGACGAATAATATCTAACACTCGTTCCTTTTTGAACAACGCTAAGATTAGCTTGTCTTGGTCTTTCTTTGCTTTATTTAGTATTTCTGTATCTTCCTTACTTGTTTTAAAAACTGAGTAAAATTGTTGTTGCGAGTTGATAGCTCCATATTTACCGCCAACATCCCAAATACCAGCACATATTTGATTAAAATGAAATAGCTTTTCTGAATTTTTTTGGTAGTAATCTAAATCTCCGTAAGCTTTATCCCAAGCATTTTGTGCCGTGGGCGATTTACATTCTATAACGCCAATTGGCAAACCATTGATAAACACCACTAAATCGGGAATTGAATTTTGATATTTTCCGTGGAATTTCATTTGATTTACCACCAAAAAATCATTGTTATTTGGCGTTGTATAATCTATATAATGAACTGCCTTAAATTCTTCAACTCCGTTTATAACTTGTTTCACGCTATATGTAGCCCCTCTAATCAATTCCCAAACTTTCTGGTTAATTTCCATTAAGGAAGCTCCATTAATAGAAGTTAACTCAGTATAAGCCTTGTTTAGGTTGTTGTTATTTATCCAAGGGTTAATTCTTTTAATAGCAGCTAATAAACGGTCTTTTAGTAAAACTTCTGTAATATCTGAACGTTCATCTTGTTGGCTAGCATCAAAGTATTGATAGCCCATTTCTTTGAAAAGCTCTATTGCTGGTAGTTCACTATGTATAAATTCTGGAGAGTTATTCATATTGCAATTTTTTCTTAGCATCAATTTTTTTACCGTAATAATATAGTACAAGTTCCAAATCTCGAAGCGTAATGGTTTTATCTATTTTATTACATTTAGAAATCCAATTATTCATTTTTTTTGTATAAAAGAGAACTTTAGCAATGTTGCCTTTATGCTTATTTAATGATAATTCGTCATTCCCCTCAAATGAATTATTCCAAGCTGAAATTACTCGGCTATCGTAAATAGGAATTACATTTGGAGCTATAAAATGTAATGTTTTAGAAACTCCTACAACACTGTTATTTATTACAGGTGTAAGAATTTGAAAAAGCCATTCAATATTGGCTTTCCCAGATTTCAATTTTATGAGTTCGTTCAATAAAATATCATTAGAAACTTCTAGTTTACTAAAATGGATTGTTGGTATTGTAGGCATCCAAGAATAAGCGAAGGCAACAAACTTCCAAAAATCTTCAATACTTGTTAATTGTTGATTTACATATATGTTATATGAATATTGGTACCAAGGGTCATTTTTATTAGCACTAACATCTTCTTTAACTTTTTCTTTTAACGTATTATATAATTCAAAATTTAATTTCATATTGTTTTATGGGGTTTTTGAGCTTTAATTTTTTCTATCGGACATTTCCGAATAAATAACGGGTTTTTGTCCGATAGAATGTCCGATAGAATGTCCGATAGAAACACTTATGCTAAACTATATGTTCTCCATCTATTTTCTCCGACAGCTTTAACAGCTTCATCTTCAATCATCTTATCTAGTTGTCTTTTTAGTTTTTTTCTATTAATTTCAATACCTATTCGTTGATTGATATCGCCAATAGAAGTTGGCTGATAGATTCTTAAATCTTCAATAATTAAATGTTCTAAACGATGTGCTTCAATCTTCTTTAAATCTGTTTTTCCCTTGAAATCGATTTGTTTTAAGAGTTTAGGGTTTACAAAATACTCCGTAGCTTTTGTTCTTCCCTTACTTAAAATAACATCATTTTTAACAAGGTTTCCTATCCAATATTTTAAGCCATCATCATTTCTAATACATAATTTTTTACTCAAAGAAATTGTTGAAATGGTTCCATTTAATGCAATTAATCCTAAAGCAATAATTTCCTTTTGTTTTAAGCCATAATCATCATTTACTTTAGACATTAACCTAACAACTTCTTTGCTAAGAATGTTTTTCTTCACCGTAACAGTAACTCTATCATCATATTCTTCAACAATTGGCTCGGGTTTACCATTAAACAATAGTAGTTCATATACTTTGTCATATCCACTTCCTTCTTTTTCCATTAATTTTAAATCGTGAAAAACTTTAGATAAATGTGTATTTCTATATATGGATTTACTAATTATATTGTTAGGTGTAACACCTAACGGAAGTGGCCCTGGAGAGTGAATTTCTAACCTATCGTGGTAAAGATTTATAAAAATATCACCACGCATAGTATATACTCTATGAACCAATGCATTTGCTATTAATTCTCTAATAACTTCAATATCGTAATTTGGTATTGTTTTTCTAAATATTCCGTCCGATATTTCTAAAGATTCTTTCCAATCAGATAAACTAGCAATTTCATTTAAGAGTTCTTTTGGGTTTAAGGTAAAATCATCCCAAACTATCTTATTAATTTTATTTTCGTGTTCATCATATTTTATAAACTGAACAGATGGTGCGTAATGCATATTTGCTCTGTCTTTTCTCTCACCAATCCACAACACTCCCAAGTTGGTTAAGTAATTGTCTTGAGCTAGAAAATAATGTTCCAACAACTCTTCATGAGGCATTTCTTTTACAAAAGGACTTACTCTGTTTGATGATTGAATATCTTCTAAAAAAGCAGTTGTTTTTATAGAGTTGGCTTTGCTAATAGGAATTTTTCTAACAACTTTTTCCTCCCATACAAAGGCTTGTTTTTCTGCAGCAACCCTTGTCATTTCTTCGGGCATAATGGGTTTACAATCGTCTGCAATACGCATATAATATTTACCACTTGTAGTACAAGCAATAGATTGGGCGCTCCTGAAAATTTTTAATATAATATATTCTCCTCCGTTTGTTGCTAACGCTTTGGAAGCAGATACACCTACGCCAACCGTTTTTTGTGCAATGGTTTTATTTATCTTTTCGATTAAAGTATCTGGAATTTTTTGAGTAGCATCTGGCAACTCTTCATCATCTTCTATACCAATATGTATTTCTCCTCCAACTCCATTTGCAAAACAAACACAGTCTTTTGCTAGTTCATTCCAATCTGTAGTTTTACCTCGAACTATTTTAATTGATTTTTTATCGAAATTGCTGTTTTCTACCATACTCTTTTCCTTTTTTAAACTTTCACCCTAACCTTACCCGTTAACAACTGTTGCATCAAACCTTTTTTCAATTCTTGATATGTGGTTTTCTTTTCTGATAACACTTCTAGTTTTTCATCTACAGAAGTTAATATCTCAACTATTTTTGATTGTTCAATCATAGGAGGTAGTAATATCTTTAAAGGCTCAATAATTGACCTTGACAAGCTAGGAACTCCTGTAGCTTCACTATGCTTTCTCCAATTAATAGATTGAAAAACAACATAAATATAAAAAGGAATCACTCCTTTAAAAGAATGAGTATAAAATAATGTATCTACTGTCCAGAATTTATCATTTAAAAAGACAGGTTTATCAATTGTTCCTTTTCGACCTATTCCAACACTTTCTCCATCATATAAATATTCATTTACGTAAGTCATAATACCTCCTGTTCCATAAACAGGAATACTACCTTCTTGCAAATGCTTATAATCCTTACCACTTCCTAATTTTAAAACATCTCCAATTTTCACAACCTCCCAACTAACAGGAATCTCACCCAAAGCAGAATCCTTAAACTCCGTATGTCCAATGCCTTTGGTTAACAAACGTTGCATTAACCCTTTTTTGAGGTCTTGGGTTTCTGTAATTTGTTGGTCTATAATGTCTATTTTAGCATCTACGGTGCTTAGAATTTCTGCTATTTTTTGTTGTTCATCACAACTTGGAACTGGAATAAATAATCTCTTGAATTTAACTATTGTTAAAGCTTTTTGGCTGGAGCCACCTGAAGCTAAATCTATATGTTTTTGAAAAATATTAGACCTTAGATAATGCATTAAAAATCGCCGATTAAGTCTGTCGGTTATCTTCCTAATCCACATTAAATTCCCATCTTTGAAGTAAAATTTATCCCCTTCTTTAACTAAGTATACAGAACCAATTGTACCAACAGCAGTTACCAGTATATCACCTGATTTTGGTGCTCCAAATTTACTTTTTAATTCATTGTATGTTTCTGTTTTTATATATACAATATCTTTCAACTTATCCCCTTTGGCTAACTGTGAAATTTCTTTTCCACGAAAAAAAGGAATTCCATTTTTAGTGTAGTCTCCCCTATAAACTCTTTTACTTGACGTAATTTCACCCACATCATTGGTTAATAACACCTCCCAATCTATAGGTATTATTCCTAATGGACTTTTTTTATATGTATCCATCATATCCCCAACTCCTTTAGAAATCCAGCTAATTTCTTATTAATATCTGCTTCTTTAGCTTCTAAATCGGCTAAATTTTGGTGTACTGCTTTAATATCTACAATAGGTTCTGGCTCGCTAGTATCAATAAAACGAGATATGTTTAAATTGTAATCGTTATCTGCAATTTCTGCTAGCTCTACAATACGCATGTATTTGTCTACATCTTTAGCATCATCATAAGCGTTTACAATTTTGGTAATATGCTCTGGTAAAATTTCGTTTTGGTTTTTACCATCTTTATAATCGCTACTGGCATCTATAATCGCCACTTTGTTTTTTTGCGCTTCGGTTTTGTTTTTATTGATAATCCAGATACTTGCTGGTATGCCCGTATTATAAAATAAAGCACTTGGTAAGCCCACAATACCTTCTACCAAATCGGCTTCTAGTAAGGCTTTACGTATTTTACCTTCGGTACCACTTCTAAACAATGTACCGTGTGGTAATACCACGCCCGCTTTTCCGTCTTGTTTTAAAACCGCTATCATGTGCTGTAAAAACGCTAAATCGGCATAACCACGTGGTGGAATACCAAATTGAAAACGTCCAAACGGGTCGCTTACTACTTTGTTATAGTTTGGTTTTACTTTTTTCTCTTTTCCGTTTTTATCTAATTTAACTTCAATAGAGTTTTCTGCTGGTGTCCACCAACCATCCATAGAAAACGGTGGATTTGCAATTACTCTATCAAAAAGTGTTAGTTCATTATGCTCGTTTTTATGTTGTGGTGTTACCAGTGTATCACCTTTGCGTATATCGGCATCCATAAAATTGTGGAGTAACATGTTTAGTTTACCGATAGCCCATGTGCCTAAGTTTTTTTCTTGCCCAAATAACGATACATTTACATTATTTCCCACTTTTCCGTTGGGTTGTTCTGCAATATATCTAGCAGACTCAATTAACATACCACCAGAACCACACGTTGGGTCGTACACTTTTTGTTTTGGCTCTGGCTTAATTAGTTGAACTATTAACTGCACCACACCTCTTGGTGTATAGAATTCGCCTCCTTTTTTACCAGCATCATCGGCAAACATTTTAATTAAATACTCGTAGGCATCACCTAATAAATCGTTAGACTCTAAATGGTCGTTTCGTAAAGAATGTTGGTTAAAATGGCGTAATAAACGTTGTAAAAGCTCGTCAGATAATTTTTCTTTATCACCAAATTTCGTCGCTGTCATTACTCCGTCTAAAGAAGTGTTTTCTCGTTCTATACCCGCAAAGGCTTTATCTAAAGCAATACCAATATTTTCGGTATGTTTTTTAATAGTTTCCCATCTAGATTCTTCTGGTAACTGAAAATAAGTATCGTCTTCTGCTTCTTCTCTAGAATAGCCTTCGCGCTGCATTATATTTTCAACTTCTTCTTCAAAAACATCGTTAGAACGCTTTAAAAATAAGAGTCCGAAAATGTAATTTTTATAATCGGAAGAGTCAATACTTCCTCGTAATATATCTGCTGAATCCCATAACCAAGATTCAAGAGTGTCTAATGTTAATTTGTTGTTATTCATAAATAGCTTTACAAAATTATAGCAGTTTTTAATTAAAAGGTGAATTTAAGAATTTTGGTTTAGTAAATTCTTGTATTTTGGGAGAAATTATTACTTTAAGTTAAAGTTCCCATAATAGCTATTTTATTATTTTCAGGGTCTTTAAAAGATGCAAATTCTCCTTCGTGAGTAAAGTCAGTAGTTATTGGAATTATTCCTTTTGTTTTTAGGTTATGTAAATAACCTTTAAAATCATCTACATGAAATGTTAAGGATATATTACTTTGTGCTTCGTCAGCAGTGGTAGGGACAATTTCAATGTAAAGATTTCTATTGTTACTAGTAAAACCTCCGTGGAATTCTCCATAATATTCTAACTCAATTATTAATCCAAATTTATTTGTATACCACTCTGCTAAAACCTTTGGATTTTTTGCTTCAATTACAATTTTACCTACATAATCAATCTTAGGGGTGTTTATTTTTTTATTATTTCTCATCTGTTACTTTTCAAATATTAAGAATATTACTTTCTTGAATCTCGCGAGCAATCTCTTTTAATAGATTGTCAGATATTCCAATACTAAGTTGATATGTGTTAATTACTAATTTAGTGTTATCTTCATTTTTATGAATCCAAAATGGTTGTGAAGTTTTACCATCCACATTTTTTTTCTCAATATATTTCACTTGGAAAATATCTTCAATTTCATTTTTATCTTTTGTAATATTAAAGTAACCTACTCCTGAAATTATAACTATTTTAAAACTTTGAAAAAATTTTGAATTTAAAATGTTTTCTTTTCTGAATCCTATAGAAAAACTATTAGCATTAGCCGTCTTTTTACTTGGTGTTGAATTTACCTCTGTGATAAAAGAATCATCATGAAAGTTAATATCTTTATTTAAAGGTGTATTGTAAATATAATTAATCAATTTTTGATAATTCATCCAAGTCACGCTTGTACCGTTGTTACCCTTCCTATTGTCCCTTTTTAGTATTTGACCTTTATAAGGAAATCTAGGGTTGTACCCATTCTCAGTAGGGTTTTCTTTATTTGCTATTTGTTGCTTATTCCAAAAATTAAAATTCCCAAGCGTTTCAATTCTATATTGATCAGTATCAATTTCAAAGGCTGTTTCTTTTCCAATAATTAATATATCAGATAATGGATCTCCTGTCCCTATATATTTGTACTCTTCAATTTCAGACTTCTCATTCAAACTATTTAATAGTTCGTTAAATAGTTGTTGTTTATTTTCCATTTTTTATTGTTTTTTTAATAATACGTAATTTCACGTTCAAAGATAGCTTTAGGTATTTCAATATTATTTTTAATTATAAATTCCTTTTTTTTCACCCAATTTTTATGTTTATCTATTTTATACTTAAATTTCTTTTTTTCTGAGATGTTATTTTCAGAATCATATTTAATTTCCTCTAGGGTATCTCCTAAAGTATTTACAATATAAATGGTTTTTCCTAAATCGTTACAAAACTCAATAAGATTTCCTTTAGTATCATATTTGTAAATTTCTTTCCAAATTAAATTGTTGTCAATATCAAAATTTAAATGTTCTATTTCATTCTTTTGCAAATGATATTCTATGGAAGTTGTGCCGTTATCCCAATGTTCCAATACATTTCCATTTTCTTGATATTTAAAAAAACATTCAGATATTAATTCGCCATTATCATCAAAATACTTATAGTTGGTTAAATAGTCTTTTGAGTTAAACGACGGTATTAATAGAACTATTCTTTGACCGCAGCTATCAAATGCTGAAGACTCTATAATATTACCTCGTATATCAAAAGCATCATATTCTTTTTCAAAAAGAGCATAAATATTATTGTCTTTTTGTCGGGTTAAATTATGTTTTATCGTTGTAACGGATTTAATTTTTCCATTAAGATTGTTTTCTTTCCAGTTAAATTTTTTCTTTATTTCTGTTAATTCTCTTTTTCTTAAAACTAGATTTTCAGACATCTTAATGTGATCTATAAATATTGTTATTTGTACTTAATTTATAATTCTCTTGAATTAAGAGTTCTTCTCAATTCTTGAAAATATTTTCAAACATAAACTTTAAAAATAGTATACCGAAGCTGAAAGAAGGGTTTTTGAATTATTAGAATTAAGATTGAATCATAAAAATGATTTGTTTGTACAAAATCAATGATATTATTTAAAATATAAATAAAAATCTGTAAAATTTGAATGTAAATTGGTGAAGTAATTAAGTACTCATTTTTAACTATAATTTTTATGTTTGCTAATCTTTTTTCCCTTTACCTAATTTACTTTTAGGTAAAGGGAGAAAAATTAAATCTTTCGTCTATTTTTTTTCTTTTTCTTCTTACGTTTTTCAAAGTCTTCTGAATCATTCAGATTAGAATTGTTCTCATCTATAAAGTTATTTATAGAATCAAATACAATATCTGAATCAAAGTATTCAATTGGATTAGCCGAGTCTTGTTGCTTCTTCTCAGCTTTAGAACTTAATGCTTTTTCATTTCCATTACCCGAATTAGAATCTTTAAAGTCAGTTATAAATTCTTGCTTCTCTTGATTTTCATAGCTTAATAATTTTCTTATACCTCTGAGGGATAGTCTTCTATCTATTTTGGAGCCACGAAACGAGATATTGAGCTCATCAGTAAAGCTAATTCCTCGACCAATTTTTACTTTAATTCCTCTTTGTTTTAAATGAAATTCTAAATCTTCCAAAGTATCTGACATTGTAATGGCTTGGAAGATCTTTTCTTTTAAAGGAGGAATTCGTTTATCAGATGATTCAAAAACCTCATTATTTTTTACTGTTTCGAGAACCCGTTTAACTTTTCGAAGATTATATTTTTCTTCAATTTCTCTACTAAAGTCCATACTTTTATAGTGTGTGTAATCATCAGTAACAGCTAAATTTTTTTCTGTAATTTTAGCAGCCACACAATGTATATGCTCCATTGCAGTACCCTCTTTGTGAATGTATATAGCATAAGGATTGTATTGGAATCCGATTTTGGCAGCATAACTTTTGGAGATGTCAATCCAGTCTTGAGAATTTAACTTTCCTTTGTCTTCTGGTGCAATTCTAATTTTAATATGGAATGTTGGTTTTGAGCATCTATCGTTAAATGCGTTGTTCTCTTTCATTTGAAGGAAAATATCTTTGCTAGTACCCAAACATTTATTGGTGTAAAGAATTTCTCCTCCTTTTTCACAATAAGCAAGAGCATTGTATGTGTGGTTTATGGATTCTATTTTTGTTATCATTGTAATTTTTTTAATTCATTCTCTAATTCTTGCTTTCGTAGTTGCTTTTGATATCTTGTAAATAAGGAATTATACTCTTTAAGTAATTTATCATCTCCTTTTTTAATTTTATCCAGTATAATCTTCATTTTTTGAGTACCATTATTTTCTGACGCTACTTCTTTTAAGTATAAGTAATTGAAGAATAACTCATAATTATCTTTGTCTTGTTTAAGCTCACTATGTGCTGAGAAGTAAGGAGGCAGGTATTTAATTCCTGACCACGAAATAGCAATAAAAAAAATAATATAAAATAAAAACCTTGTATTTAATGGGGAGTCCTTTCCAAACATAATGTATTTATAGTTGTTTGTTTCAATTGGACGTTTATCTAAAATAGTTGATTTTGAAATTTCCTGTTTAGACTTATTAATTTCTTTTAAAATAGAATCTTGTTGCAGTCTTATTTTCTCAACCTCTTTGGAAAGTTTTTCCAACGAGGTTAAATCGGGTATAGGGTTTTTATCTCCCTCATTTTTTTCTGAAATTTCATCCAATTTGTCTACAACATTTTGCATCAAGTTGAAAATTGCTTCATTGTTGTTATTCTCCATAGCTATTAAAGTTTTGATTTAATTTCGAGAATGTGATTGTTAATATTTTTAATTTCGTTCAAAACCGTTTGTTGATCGGCAATCATAAACTTAGCTTTTCCAGAGTTTAAATTACGAGCTATTTGATTCAAGTTGTTTCCTGTTCTAAGAAGTTGTGAAATGTAATTTTTTGTCTCAATATTTTGAATTTTTGGAGTAAATATTGGCTTTCCTAATTTTTCTAAAATGCTGTTGCGTATAAAAAAAGAGGTTTTAATTTCCAGTAAATTACATTGGTTAATTAATAATTCCTTGTCTTCAAAACTTAAATAGGAGACTACTCTTTTATTTATTTTACTAATATTATGTTTCATAATTTTATAATTTTGTTACCCTATGAGCAACGTTAGTTGAGAATAGCCAGGCGGAATGTTTGTACACGAAGTGTGCACACTTTCCACAACTGGCAAGAGCAATATTTCGAATGCTCTTAATTAGTATTATTATATTTTTGATTTGTAAATTTTATCTTGTTTTTTTTAGGTAAAGGGAAAAAATATAATTTATAGATTTTCCCATTTTAACAAGTTTTGTTTCTTATTTAAAGAGTTTAAAATATTTTGTAATTTTCTTAGAAATTTTATCTAAACTTTTAAGTTTGTTGTCAAAAGTATTACAGGCTTTTTCTCTTTATTTTTATATTTACTAATCAATTTAGTCAAAATTTAAAACATTGGAATATTTCTAAATTTATTTATATCCTACGCTCTAATTTGATTTTAAACTTACCTAGTTACCTATAGCACTTAAAATATTGTTTACTAGTTTATTAAAAACAAGGTAGCAATATTTCTTTAGCTACCTAAACTACCTTTTCAGGTAAGTAAAACATTAATTCAATGAAGTTACCTACCTAATCAAAATACTAATTATCAATAAATTAAAATATCTTAGGTAACTAGGTAAACATATTTTAGTTTATTCTGTATCAGTATAGTCCCAGGGATGATTATTAAATTTAGTTTTTGCTAAATAACCATAAACTTGGCGCTTTGAATGCTTGATTCTACTGAAACCATATTTCTTTAATGCCGAACCTACTTTTTGAGCATTCAATCTCTGTCCAACAGCTTGTAATTCTATTACAATTTCAGTTGCAGTTCTAAAATCTTCAAGGTTATCACTAATTGAATAATATTTTAAAACAAATTCATTTTCTGCTGTTTGTATTGTAAAACGTTCGTTTCTCAATTCATTAATTCGTATTTCTTCTAAAGTTAAGTCTGCTTTAAAGTCTTTTTCGTATTTGAAAATATGATACGCTTGTGACCAAAAATCATTTATATCAAATTCTTTACTATAAGAATAATCAAGCTTTTCAAGTACACTAAATATTATCCACCTTACAGACCCAGTATCATCACATAAAAATTCTGCACGATTTGTGGAAGCTAAAAATGAACAAATTCTATAAAGCAATGTAGATTTATCGCCATACGGTAATCGTTCATTTACCGAAACCTGACTTATCAGTGCTTTAATAGCATTAATATCATATTTACCCATTACATCTAACTCCTCTACATTTACAATAAAAGCCTTGGCTAGTTTAATTCGTTCGTCTTTTCCTACACCCATGTTTGTATATAAATATTTTAAAAGTTCTTTGGGACATAAAAAATTCAAATAAAACGATTTACCAAAACTCTGACCGCCTTCTAGAACTATTACATGTTTATTTATTGATTCATTATTATAAACTGTTTTTACTGCTCTCACAGCCCATTTTAAAAGATGATTGTAAAACAACTCATTATCATCTGTATTTACATAACTTGCATACTTTTTAATGTGATTTTCACCATTCCAAGCTTGCAAATTTTCAAAATACTCTGTTATAGGGTTTATACGCTCAATAAAATGCGCCTTTAAATATGTTTTAAATACTTGCGGACTAACGTTTATTTTCTCTCTATGCAAATGAACTAATAAAGAGGATTCATTAAATTCTATTCTCTCTTTCGAGTCTAGATCAAAAATTTCATATTCAAGTGCAATTTCATTAAACTTGATCGTGAAATATTTACTTAATTCTTCGTGAATTTTATCATACAAAGAATCTTTACGTGATGATACATCATATACATTTATTTCTTCCATAAATAGTTATTGAATGAGTATAATGCATATATTTGCACATACTCTATTAGGGAGTTACACAAAAAATATTTAAGCGTTCAAAAGTGGAGTTTTGAACGCTTTATTTTTTCAGTTGTTTTGAAAATTTCGACAAAACTTCTTCATCTGAATAGACTTTATGTTTTCTAATCCATTCAACAATTTCTAATCTCTCGAAAAATAGCGCTCCGTTCGTAGGCTTATTGTGCGGTATCAGCTTTTTCGCACTAAGCTTGTGAATTGTACTTTCTGAGAATCCGGTGTAACCCTTCAAATCTTGAATGTTAAATATTTCTTTTTGGAAGTGATTGCCTTTTTTAATCATCACTTTAATTTCATTTAGCTCTTGCATAATTTTCAAAGTTGTCATAATTTATATTTTTGAATTATGAACCAAAATTAGAGGAATGAAAGGGGATGAAAAGGCCATTTGTCGGTTATCCGACTTTTATTTTTTTAAATATTTGTCACCAGACTTTTTTCAGTTTCATCTATAATCCTTTTATAAGTTGACCTTTGATCCTCAGTTGACAGCTGTCTATCTTTTCTATATATTGAACCTAATTTAACTGGCTTATAACGATTACCTATTTTAAATTTAATTCGTTTTGAAGCTTGCTTTAAATTAAGTTCATTTTTTGTCAACATCTTCACAAAAGGAATAAAAAAGTTACGTAAAAAAACTACACAATGTTTCGATTTTAATTCTAACATAATTTGTTGAGATTCTTTTAATTCCGAAAACTTCATTGCAGTTATAAAATCTTCTAATGTATTATCATCACTAATGATAGGCTTTTTTGAAATGATAGACCGTTTCAAACCAAAAAATGCTTGTTCTATTAATTTTAATTGTTTATCAGTAAATACAATCTCAGGCACTTTTTTCTCTGTCAGTATTTTTTCTTCAATAATAACATTTTTAAAATCCTTTATAGATTTTGATTCTTTGTTATTTTCATTTAGAAAGAGCATCAATCTACTTGGATATGCACTTTGAGGCAAAGAAATAACTTCAATGTTATTTATTCTTTTCTCTCTATTTCTTTTTATGCGATTCTTTGAACGAAAAAATTTAAGTGAAGGAAGTGTTAAAGACTCTTCATTTTGGAAAAAATTAACTTTACTTTCTTTTGACGAGTTGGCAAGTCTAAGTTTCTCAAATATACTTATATCAGATAGGAAATAAAATGAAGTTGTAGTAATTAAAAAGGTAAAACGTATACTTTCTATTAAAATTAGTATATTAAAAAAAACAAAATGATTATTGCTTATATTTTGAATACTCAAAATCATTGAGAGGACTGGAAGTAAGGGAGCTAATGCATATCGTATTTTTTTTGAATTAACTATATCTATTACTTTTTGATTTTGCCCATGAAGAATGGAAAATATTTTTTCAATTGTATTCGTCATAACAGTGGAGTTTTTAATTGAATAGTAAAAATACTAAAAAAATACAGCTAATTGAAACAGAATGAAAAGTTTACTATCTTTGTAGAGTCAGCAACCTGTTGTACATATGTTGTACTGATGAAAACAAAAAAAGCCCTACATCTCTGTAAGGCTTGCTATTATTAGTGGTCCCACTTGGGCTCGAACCAAGGACCCCCTGATTATGAGTCAGATGCTCTAACCAGCTGAGCTATGGGACCTAAAACTGGGTGCAAAATTACTACTTTTTATTTTATGTACAACACTTTTTTGCATTTTTTAATAAATAATAATTATTTAACTTTTAACTGCTCTATTAATGTTTTGATTACCAAATATTCAGTTAAATTATATGCATTGTAAAAAAATAGCTATTTATAGTATTGCTTAAACCAAATTTTTTGAAACTCTCTTTTCAAGATAAGAAATACAAGCTGATTTACTACATCTGTTAAATTTCTATTAGTAATAATTGCCAATTCTTTTTCTGAAAGATCAATTCGGTATATTAAATTTAAATAATCATCGTATTTAAACTGTATAAGATTTAAAAGTGTTAGTGACAATTCATCTTTTAAATTTTCAAAAGAACTAGTTACATCAAAAATTTTTGAAATTCCACTTAAACGAAAATCTTTATTAAGCTGTTCTATTAACTTTAGCTCTAAATTTTCAGTTTCAACAGCTTCTTGTAATACTATTAAGTTTTTTAATTTTAACATTAAATACTTCGCTTCATTAAACTTAATCCAAAGTTTTTTAATAGTTGTTTGTTAGCATCAGAAATAGCTAACGTTTCTAAAGTTACAAATGCATCTTCAGTATAATTTTCTATTTCACTTTTAGTAATATCAACAATATTATACTTATTAAAAAGAGCTGTTACTTCTTTTATTTTAGTTTCGGACTTACTCTCTATATTATATAGGTGTAATAATTTCTCTAAATCTTCTTTTTTACAAACTTCTAAAGCTTTTAGATATAAAAATGTTTTTTTATTCTCTAGAATATCACCTCCAATTTGTTTTCCAAAAGTTGCTGCATCACCAAAGGTATCTAAAAAGTCGTCTTGTAATTGAAATGCTATACCTAGATTTAAACCAAAATTATATATTTTTTCAGCTTCACTATCAGAAACATCAGCAATAATAGCACCCATTTTCATTGCAGCAGCAACTAAAACAGATGTTTTATAAGTAATCATTTTAATATATTCAGTAATACTTACATCATTTCTGGTTTCAAAATCAATATCTAGTTGTTGTCCTTCACAAACTTCTAAAGCAGTTTTATTGAATAAAAGCAGTAATTTTTTAAAAATTTCAGGTTCATACTTATTAAAACATTGCGATGCTAAAATCATCATAGCATCTCCAGATAAAATCCCAGTATTTACATCCCATTTTGTATGAACAGTTTCTTTACCTCTTCTAATTGGAGCACTGTCCATAATATCGTCATGTATTAACGTAAAATTATGAAAAACCTCAATTGCTAAAGCCGCATCGTAGGCTTGTTTAGTATTACCTTCAAATAAATCGCAGATCATAATTGTTAAAATTGGACGTAAACGCTTACCTCCTATCTGCAAAATATAATGTATTGGTTCGTATAAATTTACAGGCTCTTTTACCTTAATTTTTTTATTTAAATAACTAATAAAATCTTCTTTATAAGTAGCAACTACATCCATTTAATCTATTTTTTTGTAAAAATACAGCTTTGAATTAACATTTAATAATCCATATATTTTTTTGAATGTTATAAAATTGTTAATACTTAGAAAACTTTTTTTGTTTCTAAAGTTTCCTTTTCTATATTTGCACGCAATTTAAAAAAGGAATCGTTCCTAATGAAAGAAGAAATTATAAAAAAAGCAGGAGAATCATTTTTAAAGTATGGCTTTAAAAGTGTTACTATGGATGATATTGCCAATGATTTAGCTATTTCAAAAAAGACAATATACAAGCATTTTAAAAATAAAGTAGAACTTGTAGAAAACACTATTAGTTATTTTCATGAAATGGTACACAATACGGTAATGTGTGTTTGTGATAAAGAATATAATGCTATTCAAGAAAACTTTGAAATCAAAAAAATTTTTTCAAAAGTATTTGAGCATGCAGATAATTCGCCAATGTATCAGCTTCAAAAATATTACCCTAAAATACATTTAAAAATTATTAAAAATGAATTTTCAATGTTTAAAGATTGTATTCTAAAAAATATTGAAAAAGGGATTGAAGAAGAAATTTATAGAAAAAATATTGATAAAGAATTAACAACAAAATTTTATTTCTCACTAATGATGAGTGTGCACGACACTAATCTTCATACTTATAACAAAAACACAATCAGTAAGTTAGAATTAAAAGCACTTGAATATCATATTAGAGCAATTGCAACATTAAAAGGATTAAAAATTTTAGAAGAACAATTAGATAAAAACTCAATTACATAATGAAGAAAAGTATATTACTAATTTTTGCATTACTGTTAAGTATTAATTTAACTGCCCAAGAAAACATTACACTTTCTTTAGATGAAGCAATAAGTTATGCAATGGAAAATAGTTATTCAGCAATAAATGCTTCTAGAGATATTGAAGCTGCAAAAAAGAAAAAATGGGAAACAACAACCATTGGATTACCACAAATAAGTGCTACTCTAGACTATCAAAATTGGATTAAACAACAAGTTTCGTTAATTCCAGCTGAATTTTTTGGTGGTAATGAAGGTGAATTTGCTGAAATTGCATTTGGAACAAAACATAATATGAATGCTTCTGCAACCTTAAACCAATTAATTTTTGATGGTTCTTATTTAGTTGGACTACAGTCTGCAAAAGTATACCTACAAATTTCTGAAAATGCTAAAGAAAAAACAGATTTAGGTATTAGAGAAGCTGTTATTAACGCCTATGGAAATGTACTTTTAAGTGAAGAAAGCATAAAAATTATAGAAAAAAACATAATTACGCTAGAAAAAAACTTAGAAGAAACAACACAAATATATGCAAATGGTTTTACTGAAGAAGAAAATGTAGAACAGCTACAAATAACTCTTGCTACCATTAAAAGTCAACTTTCTAAAACTAAAAAATTAAAAGACATTGCTTATAAAATGTTGAATATTACTTTAGGACTAGATATCAATAAAACAGTTGTATTAACAGATTCTTTAAGTAGTCTTTCTAAAAAAAATACAAATTTAGGCTTACTTTCAACCGAATTAACCATAGAAAATCATATTGATTTTAAAATTGCTAAAAACACCGAAAAATCAAACGAATTATTAGTAAAACTAGAACAAAGCAAAGCACTACCAACATTAAGTAGTTTTATTAACTTTGGATATGCTGGTTATGGTGAAAGTTTCGATTTCTTAGAAAAAGAGCAACAATGGTTCGATTCTTCATTGCTAGGTGTAAGTTTAAAAATTCCTATTTTTAGTAGTTTAGCTAGAAGTTCTAGAACACAACAAGCAAAAATTGAATTAGAAAAAGCCCGTACAAACTTAACAGAAACAGAACAAAAATTATTACTTCAATTAGAATCTGCAAAAACAGAGTACAATTATAGTTTAGAAGAACTAGAAACTTCTAAACAAAATTTAGCATTGGCAGAACGTATAGAAAATAAACAACAAATTAAATTTTTTGAAGGTATTTCAACAAGTTTTGAATTAACTGAAGCCCAAAGACAATTATATACCATGCAACAAAATTATTTACAAGCAATGCTAAATGTTATTGCAACTAAAGCCGCATTAGACAACGCATTAAACATCTCAATTAACTAAAGTAAATCAAAATGAAAAAATACATAGCATTAATTATAGCATCAATTGTAACAATTTCTTGTGGTGAAGAAACCAATAAATCTACATTAGAAGATTTGAACGCACAGCATTTAGTAATAACTAAAAAAATAGACAGTTTAACAAATGAATTAAGAGCATTAGAAAATGAAATTACAAAAATAGACCCTAATAAAAAACACCCAGTGGTAACTGCTTTTACCGTTAAAAATGAAGTTTTTAAACATTATATTGAAATTCAAGGTGTGGTACAAGCCGATAAAAACATAGAAATTCGTCCAGAATTAGGAGGTACAGTACGCTCAATATTAGTAAAAGAAGGTCAAAAAGTTAAGGCAGGACAACTGTTAATTCAATTAGATGATGTATCTATTAAAAACAGTATAGATGAGCTTACTACACAATTAAATTTAGCTAAAACTACTTTTGAACGTCAAGAACGTCTTTGGAATCAAAAAATTGGTTCAGAAATGCAATATTTACAAGCAAAAGCCCAAAAAGAAAGTTTAGAAAACAATTTAGCATCACTAAAAACACAAGCCAATAAAATGAAAGTTATTGCACCTTTTAGTGGTATTGTAGACGAAATTTTCCCTAAAAATGGAGAACTTACAAATCCTCAAATGCCTGTTATTCGCCTAATAAACTTAGACAAAGTATATGTTGAAGCCGAAATTACAGAGTCTTATTTACCAGTAATTAAAATTGGCACAGAAACTGTTTTAAACTTCCCATCAATTAATAAAGAAATAACTTCAGAAATTGCTCAAATTGGACATTATATTAATCCTGATAACAGAAGTTTTAAAACTCGTATAAATATTTCTAACAAAGACCAAAGTATTAAACCAAATTTATTGGCCGATTTAAAAATATTAGATTTTGAAGCTACTGGAATTAAAATACCATCAAATTTAGTGCAACAAGACCAAACAGGAGCAGATTATGTTTTTATAATTAAAAATGAAAACGGTCAAAACAAAATTGTAAAATCTTTAATTACAATAACTAACGAGTACCAACACAATGTATTTGTAACTGAAGGAATAAGCGAAAATGATGTATTGGCAAACGCTGGAGCTCGTCTAATAAAAGAAGGAGATATTGTAGAAATACGTACAAATTAAAATCATTTAACTAACAGACATTATAATGAGCAAAGTATTAAAAGAATTTAAACTCTCTACATGGTCAATTCACAACAAAATGACTGTGTTTGTAATTATAGTAATGATTTTTTTGGCTGGTATATTTTCGTACCAAAGCATGCCTAGAGAATCTTTTCCCGAAATTGTTGTACCTCAAATTTATATTGCAACTCCATATCCTGGAAACTCTGCTTTAGATATTGAAAAACTAATTACTCGTCCGTTAGAAAAGGAAATAAATGGTATTTCTGGAGTTGAAGAAATAATCTCTACATCTATTGAAGGATTTTCATCTATTCAAGTAGAATTTGATTTTAGCGTTACACCTACTGAAGCCCTTAGAAAAGTAAAAGATAAAGTTGATGCTGCTAAGTCTGATAAAGATTTCCCTACCGATTTACCTGCAGATCCAACAGTTCAAGAATTGAACTTTGCAGAATTAATTCCGATAATGAATATTAATTTATCAGGAGATTTTTCTATGGATCAGCTTAAAGAATATGGAGAATATTTAGAAGATGAAATAGAAAAAGTTCCAGAAATTTCTAAAGTTGATATTCGTGGTATTCAAGATAAAGAAATGGAAATTAGTGTTGATTTATACAAAATGGAAATTTCTAAAATCAGCTTTAATGATATTGCAATGGCTATTCAAAACGAGAATATGACCATTTCAGGTGGAGATTTACTAGAAAATGGAATTAGAAGAAATGTACGAATTGTTGGTGAATTTAAGTCTGCTGAAGAAATTGAAGATATTATTGTAAAACAAGAAAACAATAACATTGTTTACCTTAGAGATATAGCACAAGTTAACTTTAAAGAACAAGAAAAAGAAAGTTATGCACGTGAATTTTCACAACCAGTAGTTATGCTTGATGTAACTAAAAGAGGTGGTGAAAATTTAATTAATGCCTCTACTCAAATAGATGAAATAATAGCTAAAGCACAAGAAAACTACTTTCCATCGAACTTATATATTTCTAAAACCAACGATCAAACTAACGACACCAAAACAATGGTTGCCGATTTGGAAAACAGCATTATTCTAGGAATAATATTAGTAGTTTTAGTTTTATTATTTTTCCTTGGAATTAGAAATGCCTTGTTTGTAGGTATTGCCATTCCTTTGTCTATGTTTATTTCGTTTATAATTTTAAATGCATTAGGTGTAACCTTAAATACCATGGTATTATTTTCGTTAGTAATAGCATTGGGAATGTTGGTAGATAATGGAATTGTAGTTGTAGAAAATGTTTATAGATTGCTAGATGAAGGCTATTCAAACATAGATGCTGCAAAATATGGTGTTGGTGAAGTTGCTATGCCAATTATAGCTTCAACGGCTACTACGCTTGCTGCATTTTTGCCAATTGCATTTTGGCCTGGTATGATGGGAGAATTTATGCGCTATTTACCAATTACCCTTATTATAGTGCTATCATCTTCGTTATTTGTTGCTTTAGTTATCAACCCAATGTTAACTTCAGTGTATATGAAAATAAAAGAGGATGAAGTTAATTTCAAAAAGATTTTAATATTCAGTTCTATAATTTTTACAATTGGAGTGCTATTTATTATTGCAGGTTTAACAACTAAATCTGGTGGTTTAAATGCCATTGGTTTATTATTTGTTTTAGCCGGTTTATTAAGAGTTATAAATACCAAATTATTAACTCCAGCCACAGTTTGGTTTCAAAATGCTTTTTTACCACGTTTAGAAAGTATGTACGAAAAAACCTTACAATTTGTACTGTACAAAAAAAGACCAGGTTATTATTTTGTAGCTACTTTTGGGTTATTAATTTTAACTTTTATGTTGTTTGCCGCATTTCCGCCAAAAGTGTTGTTTTTTCCTGAAACACCTCCAAAACAAGTCTACGTTTATTTAGAATACCCTATTGGAACAGATATCGAAAAAACAAATGAACTTTCTATTGAAGTTGAAAATAGAATTCAAGAATACTTGAAAAAGTATGAAATTAATGGGGAAAATAATCTTATAACTTCGGTTATTGGACAAGTTGGTGAAGGCACAAGTGACCCAAACCAAGGTCAACAAGGAGGAACAACTCCTAATAAAGCCCGTATTACTGTAGATTTTGTGAAATTTATGGAAAGAGATGGTATTGAAACTGACGATATTTTAATTGACATAAGAAACTTACTGAAAGAAATTCCTGGTGTTAATATTACTGTTGATAGACCTGCAGATGGACCGCCAGCTGGTGCTCCAATTAATATTGAAGTTACCGGTGATAATTATGAAGATTTATTAGAAACCGCTGATAATATTCGTCAATATATAAACAAAACAACAATTTTAGGAATTGAAGATTTAAAATTAGACGTAGAACAAGGAAAACCAGAAATGCCAATTATTATCGATCGTCAAAAGGCAAGAAGGTTAAATATTTCTACCGGTCAAATTGGAGATGCTTTAAGAACTTCAATATTTGGAAAAGAAGTTTCTACGTTTAAAGATGGTGAAGATGATTATCCGATTAACATTCGTTTAATGGACAAATACCGTTACAATAAGGATTTACTTATCAATCAGAAAATTACTTTTAGAAACGCAAGTAATGGACAAATTGTACAGGTTCCTATATCTTCTGTAGCACATGCAGAAACCTCTTCTACATTTAGTGCTGTAAAACGAAAAGACTTAAATAGGGTTATTACAATCTCATCTAATGTAATTGAAAACTACAATCCAACCGATGTAAATAATCAAATTAAAGATGCTTTAAAAAGCTATACCTTGCCAAAAGGTATTACCATTTCGTTTACCGGTGAACAAGAATCTCAAGCCGAAGAAATGGCCTTTTTAAGTAAAGCGCTTCTTATTGCAGTTTTCTTAATATTTTTAATTCTTGTAGGACAATTCAACTCAACATCTACTCCTGTAATAATCTCATTATCTGTATTATTAAGTTTAATTGGAGTATTATTTGGTTTAATTATTTTTAATATGGAATTTGTTATTATGATGACTATGATTGGTGTAATTTCCTTGGCTGGTATTGTAGTAAATAATGCCATTGTTTTAATTGATTATACCAATTTAATAATGATTAAAAAAAGGTCTGAACAAGGGTTAGAAGAAGGCGCTTTAACAAAAGAACTTATTTACGAAAGTATTGTTGAAGGTGGTAAAACACGTTTAAGACCTGTTTTACTAACTGCAATTACAACCATTCTAGGGTTACTTCCTTTAGCCATTGGTATTAATATTAATTTTATGACCTTGTTTACAGAATTTGATCCTCAATTTTATGTTGGTGGAGAAAATGTGGTATTTTGGGGACCTATGTCTTGGACTATTATTTTTGGTTTAACCTTTGCTACTTTTTTAACATTGGTTATTGTTCCAATAATGTACTCTATGTTAAACAATTTAAAATTTAGACTTAAAAGAAAACAGTAATTTATAAAAAAGACTGCCTAAAAAGTTAAATTTTTATCAAACTGAACTGATTTCATAATGATGAATTATAAAACTTTTTAAACAGTCTTTTTTTCTTTTATTTTGTTATAAATGAAAAATAAAAAATCATATACCGTTGATGAAGCCACAAAAGTTTTAGAAAATTATTGTGCCTATCAAGAAAGGTGTCATAAAGAAGTTGAACAAAAATTATATGATTTAAATATGATTTCTGAAGCAAAAGATCATATCATTTTACATTTATTACAACACAATTATTTAAATGAAGAACGCTATGCAAAATCTTTTGTTCGAGGTAAATTTGGTATAAAAAAATGGGGAAAAATTAAAATTATAAATCAGTTAAAATTTAAAGGAATTTCCGATTATAACATAAAATCTGGTTTAAAAGAAATAAATGAAAGCGAGTATTTAGAAACCCTACAAACTATAGCAGAAAAAAAATTACCCCTAATAAAAGAAACAAACCCTTATAAAAAAAGCACAAAATTAGCTACATTTTTAATTTCAAAAGGTTTTGAGTCTGAACTAGTTTTTAGAATTGTAAAAGAGCTAACTCAGTAGCTTACCCTTATTTAAATCAAACCTAAAATACTGATTTTAATCATTTTATTTGAGTTTTCATTTTTGTAAATTTGAGTATCAACTTATAAAAATACAATTATGAAAAAATTATTATTGTTATTAACGTTTGTATTTTTATGTATAACTTCTTATTCTCAAGAAACTAAACTCCCTGAAATTAAAACGGAAGGAGATTTACAAGAAATTACTATATTTTATAAAAATGGCGCTATTATGCAACATGGATTTTATACTAAAGACGGTAAGCTACACTCTTCTTGGGAAAGTTATAATGAAGATGGAACACCTAAATGTTTTGCAACCTACCATTATGGTTTAAAAGTTGGCGTATGGACATATTGGAACAAAAATAAGATTACAAAAGTGGTGTACAATAATAATAAAATAATAAAAATTGAAGAATCAGAAATTCATGATAAACTAAAAAGTAATTATTAAACCTAGTTTTTATATTTCTTTAAAAAAACAGAATCAAGTTTACTATTTAAATCTATAACAGCTTCAATATTCTCGTTTGATATAGTTAAGGAAAGTACATATTGTTCAATCTTCCAAGAATTATTATTTTTTCTTAAAACTCCAGAACCTCTACAAACACCCATCCAAGTTTCTAAAAGCTCGTCGAACCAAGCAATTTTACCTTCTGTATCCACATAAACGTTTCTATCTATCGAAGTAAAATCCCAAGCTTTACCTTTATCAAAATATGGTTTACTAAAACTTTTAAAAGCTTCTAAATTCCAATTTTCATAAGCATCTGTTCCAATAAAAACACTTGTATTAGCCATGGCATTAAAATAAGGTTCAAAATTTGCCTCAGCGGCATCTTTATGCCAATTATTAAGCACTAACTGAATAACCTCCTCTTCTGCGTTTAAATCAACTACAGGTACTGTCTTTTGTTCTTTTTTACTACATGAAATTAATACTACTATTAAAATCAAAATTGTATTATATTTCATCTATTGGGAGTTATTGAGGTTTAATTTTATTTCTGGGTATTTTCTTATTCGCTTCAATCTTATTTTTAACAGCATTAAAGTTATCTAATGGTTCTTCGGTATCAACTTCCAATGCTTGTTGCAAATTTTCTGCTTTATAAATGGTATTTATTTTTGAATTAACCGCAGAATATAAATCAATTATTTTTTTCACTTCTTGTTTAACTTCCTCTTTAGAAATTGAAGGAATTACAGCCATATCTGCCAATCTTAAAGTTTCATTATGCAATACATTAAACCTGGCAACAACATTTGGAGCAGTTAATTTATCTATAGTAATTGAATCTTTTAAGTGTTGAACCAAATCAGATAATTCTTTCGCATTGTTTAAAGCTTCAAAATTAGAAACATTATAATATTTTAACATATACTTATCTAGTATCTGATACTCTTTCCATTCTTTTAAAGCTTTTTTAGCTTCAGGAATAAGTGTTTCACTCGTATTATTTATAATTCTATCTTCAGTAGTATCTACTATTAATGTATCTCCTGTAGATGTTGTTTCTTCAAGCTTTTTAGTTTTATTACAAGAAAAACTAAAAAATAAAATTATAACTAATAAACTATATAAATACCTCATTGTAAAACTAAATTGTTGTCAAAAATAGTAATAATATAACTGTAAATTTTAAAAAACATTGTTTTACACAAATATTTTGTAATGTACAATTTTAAAATAATTATAATTTAAATATTACCAAAATACTTAATGCTACTTATTAAATTAAAACATCAATACTTTTAGAAATAAAAAATAACATAGATTAATGTTAAACAAAACCTATTTGAAATACTAAAATTAAAAAAAAACAACCAATAAAATTAATATAAAAATCTTAGCTTTAATTTTGTTCATTTTTAATAAAATCTTAATTTTAGAATATAAAACCACTTTTTTGGTTTCTTAACAGTCTGAAAATTAGCCTGAATTTTACTAAAACGTTTTAGTAGATATAACCCATTATATGACATCTATCATATCTTTAAATTTAAGGTTCATCTAAATTTGTAGTATTATTTTAGAAATTAAACAAAACATCAAATAATTATGAATATTTCACATATCGAACACTTAGGTATAGCAGTAAATAATTTAGAAGAATCAATTGAATACTACGAAAAGGTTTTAGGACTTAAATGTTATAGTATTGAAGAGGTTGTTGATCAAAAAGTGAAAACAGCCTTTTTTTTAGTTGGAGATACTAAAATTGAATTATTAGAAAGCACCTCTCCAGATGGACCAATAGGAAAATTTATAGAAAAAAGAGGACAAGGTATACACCATATTGCTTTTGCTGTACCAAATGCAACAGAAGCACTAAAAACAGCAGAAGAACGCGGTGTTAGACTTATAGATAAAGTTTCTAGAAAAGGTGCTGAAAGTTTAAATATTGGATTTTTACACCCTAAATCAACTCAAGGTGTACTTACCGAACTTTGTTCTAAAGAATAATATACTATTTTAAATAAATTTAATAGATAAGCATATAAAAATGGCAAATCAAGATAAAATTAATGAGCTCATTGAAAAAAGAGCTAAAGCAAAATTAGGTGGTGGTGAAAAGCGTATTGAATCACAACACGCGAAAGGAAAATTAACAGCTCGTGAACGTATAGACATACTTTTAGACGAAGATAGTTTTGAAGAATTTGATATGTTTGTAACACACAGAACAAAATCTTTTGGATTGGACAAACAAGTTTACCTTTCTGATGGTGTTGTTACTGGACACGGAACAATAGATGGTAGAATTGTATATGTTTTTGCACAAGATTTTACTGTTTTTGGAGGTTCTTTATCTGAAACTTATGCATTAAAAATATGTAAAGTAATGGATATGGCTATGAAAATTGGAGTTCCAGTTATTGGACTAAACGATTCTGGTGGAGCACGTATTCAAGAAGGTGTAAGATCTTTAGCTGGTTATGCAGAAATTTTCCAACGTAATATTATGGCTTCTGGTGTAATACCTCAAATTTCATCAATTTTAGGTCCTTGTGCTGGTGGTGCAGTATATTCTCCTGCTTTAACAGATTTCACTATTATGACAGAAGAAACAAGTTATATGTTTGTTACTGGTCCTAAAGTAGTGCAAACAGTAACTGGTGAAGTTGTAACTACAGAACAATTAGGTGGTGCAAAAATACACTCTACAAAATCTGGAGTATCGCATTTCTTAGCAGAAAATGACGAAGAAAACTTATTATTAGTTCGCAAAATATTAAGCTATTTACCATCAAATAATTTAGAAGAAGCACCTATTATTACTTGTAATGATCCTATTGATAGATTAGAAGATGCTCTAAATGAAATTATTCCAGAAAACCCTAATCAACCATACGATATTGTTGATGTAATTTCAATTCTTGCAGATAATGGTGAATTTACAGAAGTACATAGAAGTTATGCTCGTAATATTTGTGTAGGTTTTGCTAGATTTAATGGACAACCAGTTGGTATTGTTGCCAACCAACCAAAATACTACGCAGGTGTGTTAGATATAGAAGCTTCTAGAAAAGCTGCAAGATTTGTACGTTTTTGTGATGCATTCAACATTCCTCTTGTAACTCTAGTTGATGTACCAGGTTTCTTACCAGGAACAGGACAAGAATATGGTGGTATTATTTTACACGGAGCTAAATTATTATTTGCTTACGGTGAAGCTACAGTACCAAAAGTAACTATTACTTTACGTAAATCTTACGGTGGAGCACACGATGTAATGAGTTGTAAACAATTACGTGGTGACTTAAATTATGCTTGGCCAACTGCTGAAATTGCTGTAATGGGAGCTAAAGGAGCTGTTGAAGTATTAGAAGGATCTAAAATTAGAAAAATTGAAGATGCTGACGAAAAACAAGAATTCATTCAGAAAAAAGAAGATGAATATACCGAAAGATTTGCAAACCCATATATGGCTGCAAAATACGGATTTATTGATGATGTAATTGAGCCAAGAAATACACGTTTCAGAATTGTTAGAGCTTTAGAATTACTTAGAAATAAAAAAGAGGTTAACCCTCCAAAAAAACATTCAAATATACCACTATAACTATGTTTATACCTTTAATGTCAGATCAAATTAACGAAGGATACGTTATATTGATAACAGGTTTGTTAATTGTTTTTAGCGCTTTAGTAATACTAGCTATGTTCTTTAAATATGGACTACCACTATTGCTTTATGTTTATAAAATAATTACCAAAGGAAAAGATAAAAAAATTAGCGAAATTAAAGTAGAAGCCGATAAAGATTTTACTGGAGAAATTGCAGCTGCTATTGGTGCATCTATCCATATGTATTTAGGCGAACAACACGATCACGAAAGCGGAATTTTAACAATAAAACAAGTTAAAAAAACATATTCACCTTGGAGTTCCAAAATTTATGGAATGCAAAACAGATTTTAACACAATGAAAACTTATAAATTTAAAGTAAACGAAAACGGCTATACAGTTAATGTAAAGTCACACGAAGATAATATTATTAACCTAGAAGTAAATGGTACTAACTATGTTGTAGAAATGAGTAAGGAAATTAAAAAAACAAAAACTCCTACTCTTGTACGCTCTGCATCAAAAAGACCTGCAGAACCTTTAAAAGTTAGTCCAACAGCATCTCAAACTACTAAAGTTGTTGCTCCAATTCCAGGAGTAGTATTATCTCTTGACATAAAAGTTGGTGATACTCTTAAAGTTGGTGATAGAATGCTAGTATTAGAAGCAATGAAAATGGAAAACAATATTGTTTGTGAAAAAGCAGGTACTGTTACTGCCATTAACGTAGCGGTTGGACAACAAGTGCTTCAAGACCAAGCAATGATTGAACTAGAATAAAAATTTCTGAATTATCTGTTTTTAAATTATATAATTCAAATAATTCTCTAAAAGAAAAAAAATGAAGAAAGTAATAATAATATTTTGTGCTTTATCTCTGTTGATCTTTATAAGACCGGCACTTGGACTTGGCACAAATACAAACTCAACTAATTTAGAAAACACTGTTCAAACGGAACAAGTTGAAAATACAACAAATTCAGGCTCACAAATTGGAGCTCTTAAAGGAATTGAACAGTTTTACAATTATACAGGTTTTGCAAATGTAACGTCTGGTCACGTAATTATGATTGTTATAGGAATTATATTTATATTTCTAGGAATAAAATACGATTACGAACCACTACTTTTAATTCCAATTGGAACAGGTGTAATTTTGGGTAATATACCCTTTGTTGCCGGTAACCAAACTGGAATTTACGAAACAGGATCTGTTTTAAACTACCTATATTTTGGGGTGGTTAAAGGTGTATATCCTCCTTTAATTTTCTTAGGAATTGGTGCAATGACAGATTTCTCATCTTTAATTGCAAATCCAAAACTAATGTTATTAGGTGCTGCTGCACAAATTGGTGTATTTGCCACATTTATGGGAGCTCTTTATCTAGGGTTTAGCTTACCTGAAGCTGGTGCAATTGGAATTATTGGTGGTGCTGATGGACCAACAGCAATTTTCTTGTCATCTAAATTAGCAAACGGTATAAATATACTTGCAGATGGTACTACAGTTAAAAACTTAATTGGACCAATTGCAATTGCAGCTTATTCTTATATGGCATTAGTACCTGTAATTCAACCTCCTTTAATGCGTTTATTAATTTCGAAAAAGGATAGAAAAATTAAAATGAAACCACCAAGAGCTGTAACTCAAAAAGAAAAAATGATTTTCCCTGTTGTTGGTTTAATTTTAACATTATTCATCTCTCCTAGTGCATTACCATTATTAGGTATGTTATTCTTTGGAAATTTATTAAAAGAATCTGGAAGAACTGAACGTTTAGCTGACACTGCAAGAACAAAATTAATTGATATTGTAACCATTCTTTTAGGTGTAACAGTAGGTGCTTCTACACAAGCAGATATCTTTATTACTGAAGATTCTATGTTAATCTTTGGATTAGGAGCAATCTCATTTGTTATTGCAACTTGTGGAGGATTATTATTCGCTAAGTTTATGAATTTATTCCTTAAAGGAGATAATAAAATAAACCCATTAATTGGTGCTGCAGGTGTTTCTGCTGTTCCAGATAGTGCGCGTGTTGTTCACCACGAAGGATTAAAATCTGACCCAAGTAACTACTTATTAATGCACGCAATGGCTCCTAATGTTTCTGGAGTTATTGGTTCTGCAATTGCAGCAGGTATTATATTAAGTTTCTTAGGATAGTGAAATAAATAATATTAAAAAAGTTGATGAAACAACTTATAATAAACGTTATAAAATGAATATACCAAATAAAATGACAGCCGAAAATGCTGTTAAATTAATAAAATCAGGAGATAGAGTTTTAATTCAAGGAGGATCTGCTACACCACAAGCTTTAATTAAAGCAATGGTAGCTAGAGCACCTGAATTAAAAGGTGTAGAAATTTGCCACCTACATACCGAAGGTGAATGTGGATATGTAGCTCCAGAATTAAGAGAAAGTTTCCATACAAATGCCTTCTTTATTGGAGGAAATATTAGAAAAAATATTGGAGATACTGCAGATTATATTCCAATTTTTTTAAGCGATATCCCAACACTTTTCCGTGAAGGGTATATGGATTTAGATGTAGTAATGGTAAACGTTTCTCCTCCAGATAAACATGGATTTTGTTCTTTAGGAGTTTCTGTTGATATTGTACTTTCAGGAATAGAACAAGGTAAAAAAATAATTGCACAAATTAACCCATTAATGCCTCGTACTTTTGGAGATGCTCAAATTAGCATTAACAACTTTGATGCTTGTGTTGAAATAGAAGAAGAAATCTACGAAATGAAATTTGTAGAACCTACAGAAACAGAAAGTGCTATCGGTAAAAATATTGCTGAAATAATTGATGATGGAGCAACACTTCAAATGGGTATTGGTGGTATTCCAAATGCTGTTTTAACTTTCTTACATAATCACAAAAACCTAGGTGTACATACTGAAATGTTTGCTGAAGGAATTGTAGATTTAGTAGAAAAAGGAATTGTTAATGGCTCTAAAAAGAAAACAAACCCTTATAAAATAGTATCAGGTTTTGCTATGGGATCACGTCGTTTATACGATTTTATGGATGATAATCCTGAAATTGAAATGCGAGATATTGCGTATGTAAATGATACTGCTGTTATTCGTCAAAACCCTTCTGTAACTGCTATTAATTCAGCAATTGAAGTTGATTTAACCGGTCAAATTTGTGCTGATTCAATTGGAACAAGAATGTTCTCTGGTGTTGGTGGTCAAATGGACTTTATGCGTGGTGCAGCTTTATCAACAGGAGGAAAACCAATTTGTGCTATTACATCAACTACTGCAAAAGGAGTCTCTAAAATTACACCTACTTTAAAAGTAGGTGCTGGTGTTGTTACAACACGTGCACATGCAAGATTTGTTGCTACCGAATATGGTGTAGCTGAATTATTTGGAAGAAACTTAAAACAAAGAGCCACTGCTTTAAGAGACGTAGCACATCCAGATCATAGAGAAGAATTAGATAAAGCTATTTTCGAACGTTTTGGAAGTAGTTTAATGATTAAATAAATTTATTAAAATTAGAGTCTTTATTTTTTTTAATTTTAAAGACTCTAAATTTTAAATTCATATTAAATTCAAACATAATGAGCGATAAAAATAAAGCACTTTTTTCTGAATTCCCTCCTGTTTCAACAGAACAGTGGATGGAAAGAGTGACCGCAGATTTAAAAGGAGCTGATTTTGATAAAAAACTGGTTTGGAAAAACCTTACTGGTATCAATATTCAACCTTGCTACAGCATAGAAAATAAAATTGAGCAGCTTCAAAATACTGGAGAAAACTCTCAATCTTTAGTCAACTATCGTAGCATTACAGTTACAACAGCTGAAAATGGAAATAAATTAGCTATAAAAGCTGTTGAGGAAGGAATGAATGGAATTATTTTTCAATTAAAAGAAAATGTATCTATAGCAAACCTTCTTAATGGAATAGATTTAAATGCAACAACTGTTTCTTTCGAAATAACAGATGATGCTGTTGCTTTTACAACTGATTTAGTTGCTTTTGCAAAAGACAGCAATTTAAAAGGTTATATTAATACAGGAGTTATTTCAAATTATGTAACTACTGGTTCTTTTAATGCTTCTCAAATTGAAGTAATTGCAGAACTTGTAAAATTAACTGCTGATTTTCCTAACTTTAAAGCTATCACAGTTTCAGGAACTGAATATTTAGATTCAGGTGCAAACCAAGTTCAAGAAATTGCGTACACATTAAACTCGTTGGTTTTCTTAATTGAAAAACTTTCAGAAAAAGGTATTGAAACGCAAACAATTTTTAACAACTTAAACTTTAAACTAGCAATTGGCTTAGAGTACTTTGTTGAAATTGGTAAATTTAGAGCATTTAACAGTTTATTAGCTGAAGTTGCTACCAAATACGGAGTTTCTGAACTTACAAATACCATTACAGCTAAAACTTCAATTTGGAGTAAATCTGTAACAGATGCTGAAACTAATTTATTGCGTTGTACAACTGAAGCAATGTCTGCAATATTAGGAAATGTAGATGGTGTTTTAATTGATGCTTACGATAAAGAATTTAAAAACCCTTCAGATTTCTCAAGTAGAATTGCTGGTAATATTACTACAATTTTAAGAGAAGAATCTTACTTTGGTAAAGTTTCAAATCCTGTTGATGGATCATACTATATTGAAGAAGTTTCTTCAAAAATAGCTGAAAAAGCATTGGTTTTATTCCAAGCTATTGAAGCTGATGGTGGTTTTTATACTGCTTTTGAAAACGAAACTATTCAACAACAAATTGCTGAAATTCGTTTAAAAAAATTAAAATTAATTAGCCAACGTAGAACTCCAATGGTAGGTATTAACAAATACCCTAACCTAATGGAAACTGTTGCTGTAGATGTTCTTTCTAAAGGAGGAGCAGCCGATTCAAAAACATTAACTCCAAGAAGAGCTTCATTAGAAATTGAAGCTATGCGTAGAGTTACTGAAGAGTTAGTAGCAGAAACAAAAGTACGTCCAATTGTACAGTTAGCAAGTTTTGGAAACTTAAATATGCGTAAAGCTAGAGCAGCTTTTGCTTACGACTTTATTGGTGTTAGTGGTTTTGACGTTCACCAAGAAGAAAGTTTTAATAGCGCTGAAGAAGCTGCAACAGAAAGTGCAAAATCAGACGCTCACGTAGTGGTAATCTGTAGTTCAGATCAAGATTACGATGAAAGTGCTGTTGCATTTATAAAAGCATTTAGAGCTATTGCTAAAAACAAAGTATTGTTATTAGCCGGTGCTCCTAAAAACATGGATGAATTAACTGAACTTGGTTTAGATGGTGTTGTTAATATGAGAACTGATGTTCTTGTAACACTTTCTGCTATTCAGGAAAAAGTTCAAAAAACCTTAAAATCTTAAGAAGTATGAAACCAGATTTTTCAGATATAAAATTAAATTCAGCTGTTAAGCAAACAGCTGCAACTTCAGAGAATCAAGACGTTTGGAATACTCCTGAAGGAATCCCTGTAAAAAAACAATTTTCAAAAGAAGATATTTCAGAAGCCGAACATTTAGGTTATGCTGCTGGTGTACCTCCATTTTTAAGAGGACCTTATAGCGCAATGTATGCTATGCGTCCTTGGACGGTTCGTCAATACGCAGGTTTCTCAACTGCAGAAGAATCAAATGCTTTTTACAGAAGAAATTTAGCTGCAGGTCAAAAAGGACTTTCAGTTGCTTTTGATTTAGCTACACACCGTGGATACGATTCAGATCACCCACGTGTAACAGGTGATGTTGGTAAAGCCGGTGTTGCCATAGATTCTATTTTAGATATGGAAATTTTGTTCGATCAAATTCCATTAGATAAAATGTCTGTTTCTATGACAATGAATGGTGCTGTATTACCAATTATGGCCTTTTATATTGCTGCTGCAAGAAAACAAGGTGTTTCTTTAGACAAACTTTCTGGAACTATTCAGAATGATATTTTAAAGGAATTTATGGTGCGTAATACATACATTTATCCACCTGCTCCTTCCATGAGAATTATTGGAGATATTTTTGATTATACAACACAAAATATGCCTAAGTTTAACTCAATTTCAATTAGTGGTTACCATATGCAAGAAGCTGGTGCAACTGCAGATATTGAATTGGCTTATACCTTAGCAGATGGTATGGAATACATTAGAACTGGATTAAAATCTGGTTTAAAAATTGATGAATTTGCGCCTCGTTTATCATTCTTCTGGGCAGTAGGAATGAATCACTTTATGGAAATTGCAAAAATGCGTGCTGCACGTATGCTTTGGGCAAAAATAATTAAGTCATTCAACCCAAAAAATCCAAAGTCAATGGCATTGCGTACGCATAGTCAAACTTCTGGATGGAGTTTAAGTGAGCAAGATCCTTTTAACAACGTAGCTAGAACTTGTATTGAAGCAATGGCTGCTGGTTTAGGTGGAACGCAATCTTTACACACAAATGCATTGGATGAAGCCATTGCTTTACCAACAGATTTCTCTGCAAGAATTGCACGTAATACGCAAATCTTTATTCAAGATGAAACACAAATGACCAAATCTGTTGATCCTTGGGCTGGTTCTTACTATGTTGAGTACTTAACACAAGAGATTGCTAAAAAAGCTTGGAAATTAATCGAGGAAGTTGAAGAATTGGGTGGAATGGCAAAAGCTATTGAAACTGGAGTTCCAAAACTACGTATTGAAGAAGCTTCTGCACGTAAACAAGCGCGTTTAGATTCTGGTCAAGATATTTTAGTTGGAGTAAATAAATTCCAAACTGAAGAAGAATCTAATATTGAAATTTTAGAAGTTGATAACACGGTAGTTAGAGAATCTCAAATTGCACGTTTAAACAAATTAAAAGCTGAACGTAATTCAGAAGTTGTTGCTGCTAAACTAAAAGCATTGGAAGACTGTGCTGGAGGTGCTAAAGGTAATTTATTAGAACTTGCTGTTGAAGCTGCAGAAAATTTTGCTACTTTAGGTGAAATTTCTGATGCTTTAGAAGTTCATTTTGGAAGACATAAAGCGGATACTAAATTAATAAGTGGAGTGTACGGGAAAGAAGTAGATAACGACAGTACGTTTGCAAAAGCTCAAAAATTAGCTGATAAATTTGCAGAAATAGAAGGTAGAAGACCAAGAGTTATGATTGCAAAAATGGGTCAAGACGGTCACGATAGAGGTGCAAAAGTAGTTGCATCTAGTTTCGCTGATTTAGGTTTTGATGTGGATATGGGATCTTTATTCCAAACTCCTGAAGAAGTTGCAAAACAAGCTATTGAAAACGATGTTCACTTTGTTGGAGCATCTAGTTTAGCTGCGGGTCATAAAACATTAATTCCTCAATTAATTGAAGAATTAGAAAAACTAGGCAGACCTGATATTATGGTATTTGCAGGTGGAGTTATTCCAGCGCAAGACTACGATTACTTATTCGAAAGAAAAGTAGCTGCCGTATTTGGTCCTGGTACTGTTATTTCAGAATCAGCGATTACAATAATGGAGAAATATTTAGAACAAGAATAAGTTTTTAATTTTTTTTTAATTTTAAAAATCCCGAACAATTTAATTTGTTCGGGATTTTTTGTAGCTCTAATTTTACACTTTACAAGTTTATTAACATCAAAATTAGATTTTCAAATTCCTTGTTTATTCTAAATTTAAATCTTTAAATCCAGTTACTTCAGTTGAAACCTCTCCTAACCAACCACCTGCAGCTTGGTTTGCACTGTATACTTTTACAAAATCTATACCTTTAAGATTTACTAATTCACCTTCATCATCAACTGCCCAACTAATATCTATTTGAGCTTTTTCATCATTATTACTCCAATTATCTGCATAACCCCAATCGTAAGCTGGGTTTACCCAATAAGTTCCAGATCCAGATTGATCATAAATGTTAGATTTTAGATATGTCCCTTTAAAAGTAATAGTTTCTCCTTTCCACATTGGATAATATGTTTGTTGATGAAAAGCATTTTTAGCAATATAACCTTCTTCTCCTTGGTTATCTGTCCATCTAATATAATTTGGTTCAGTTGCATTTTCAGGCTCAGCCTCTGGCTTGTAATAAGTGATCTCATAATTTTTAATTGTAGTTGCCTTATTGTGTTCAGAACCCGCAATTTCGTACCATTCATCATCTGCTATTCCATTTGCATTAGCATCGTATGATACCATTATAATTCCTGGCTCTGCCCAAGTAGAAAAAGCATTTCCTAACACTACAAAATCATTACCCTCTTTATTAACAATTGTATGATCAAATCCCATTTCTACATAACCACCAAATCCACCAAGGCTAATCATACTTCCAGATGTTAGTTTACTTTCTGCTAAAGCTCTCATTGTTTCATCTGTATCTTCAGCTGTAGCAGCTGGTAAAGAGTTTGTGAACTGTCCTGGAGCAGGTAAAAAATCAAAAACTTGAGTTATTTTATTTTCATAAGTTTTAGCCGCAACAGTTACTGCAATTATTTTAGAACTTTCACCAACCATATTTTTAGCTATAAACTCTAAATAAAAAGTTCCTTCTTTAGCAAATACATGTAATAAATCGTTAGTAGTAGCAATTTCCTCATCATCAATCAACCATTGGTAAGTTACTTCACTTGAAGAACTTACTTCTGGAGCAATACGTAACCATTGCATCTGATCTACAACAATACCTCCTACTGGTTCAATAAGTTTTATTTCTGGAACACTTGCTTCTATACTAATTGTACGTCCATCAGCAAAGGTAAAACTCATAATACCATTGGCTAAAGAAATAGATATTATATCTGAAGCGTCTTTTCCGTCTTGTCCAGAGGCAGAAGCACCCGTATCTACATTATCTATAAACCAGTTACCATTATCACCAATTTTTATTTCAGGAGCTTCTCCTGTCTCTCCTTTTGCAACCTCTCCAGAGTCTACACCGTCGATCCACCAGTTACCATTATCTCCAATTTCTATAAAAGAAGAGGTATTACGAACTGAAAGTTGAGAACCATCGCTCATATTAATTACATAACTTCCGTCTTGTGCTTCATAACTTTCAACATATAATCTTTCACTTAATGCATTAAGCAAGGTTTCATATTGAATCATTTGCTCTTGTAGTTCATTAACGTCATCTTTTAAATCGTTAATATCATCTTTGTAACAACCTGATAGTAATAAGATTGTACTTAATAAAAATACTGTTTTTTTCATGTTTATTGGTTTATTATTGTTGTTTTAAATTCAAAAGCAAAATGAGCAGGAATATCTCCAGTTGTTACGGTAAATTTGGTATTACCATTATTATCAATACAATAAAGCGTTCCTGGAGAAACATAGTCTCCAGCATCTGTTATATAAATATTTGAAGAGATTGGATCTACTGCTATACCGTATGGCGTTTTTATGGCATCACTAACTTCTGCTGGTAAAAAACTTTCATCAAGCAGCGTTTCGGTTTTTACATCTAACATAGAATAGTTGATTGTCCAATCGAATGTAGTGTAGCTAAATTCTGATCCTATTATATAAGCCGTATCTCCGGCAATTGTTAAATTAGCGCAGGCAATATCGAAACTGTTTTTAACAGTATCTGTTTCTGTATCAATTACAAATAATTTTGAAGGGTTTTCAAAATAATCTCCACGAGAGCTTACATACAAATCACCATCTTCATCTGCTTTAAGACGGTGAAGATTTATTGCAACATCTATATCATTAATTTTTGTAAATGAATTAAGATCAATTACAGAAACGGTTCGTTCGTAATTTGGAGGGCTGTAACCTCCAGAATTAGCAACATAAAGTTTTTCGCCAACAACAGCTATTTCTTCGGGCTGTCTTCCTACTTCTACTGTTCTAGTTATAGCTAACGATGTAGTATCAATTTCTGCAACAAATCCATTGGCAGAAGTATTTCCTAAAGCAACTTCACCATCATAAGCGCTGACATAAGCTTTTCCATTAGAAAAGGTAAGGTATCTACAGTTTTTAACGTCAATTACTTTAATGCGTTCAGCAGTTTTAACATCCATAACTTCTACCTTATTAGAATTATTAATTACAGCATACAGTTTTGAGCCATAAATTGCAATGTCGTTACCAACATCGCCCAAACCTAAAGTAGATTCTGGATTTGCCTCTCCATAAACATTACGCCTATAAATTCCTGATTCATAATCGTAATAATCGAGTGAAGCTTTATTCATATTCATATTCCCTTCATTTAGTAAATAGAATCCCTCTACAGATGTTACTGTTTCGGGTGGCAATGTCACTTCCTCTTCAGGAATAATTAAATCGTCCTCTCGGCATCCAATTAAAGAAATAGTAGCTATAGCAAGCATTAACCAAAAATTGTTAGTTGTTTTCATTGTTGAATATTTATTAAAAATTTAGTGATATATTAAAACGGTAATTTCTTCCAGGCATTGGAAAATTAAGTACCACATCGTAATATTGATTGAATACATTATTTACTTCCACACCCATTTTTAGTGGTAACTTTAAAAAATCGCCTTCCCAGTTAAGCGCCAAATCACTTGTATACCATGGTTTTACATAGTTTACTGGAATATTAGCTTTTTGACTATAGCGTTCACCTGTGTAAATAAAACTGTAATTCATTTGCCAATTTTCCCAATTTATAGTTGAAGTTAACGTTCCGCTATGTTTTGGGGTGTATGGTATTTGGTCTCCATAAGTTGTTCCACCTGGTGTAATGTCTATTGCTTGTTGAAAAGTATAATTAACACCTAAATCAAACAGTATATTTTCAGGTAATTGAAGTCCTAAGTTTGCATTTACTTCCAAACCTTTTATTTCAACCTCTCCAAGATTCATCATTGTCCAACGGAAAAGATTTGAAGAAGGCATTGCTACAATTTTATCTTTAACACGATTGTAATACACATCGGCTTGTAAAGAAATTGACTGTACTAGTTCATTTGGTTCAATTATATAGGTTGTACCAAAATCATATTGGGTGGTAAATTCTGGCCGTAAAGAACTGTTACCAACAAAAGTGTAGTACAAATCATTAAATGTAGGCATCCGAAAAGACTCTTTATAAAATGCTCTTATTCTGAATTTATTTGTATCAAAAGGTTGATAAGAAACTGATAATACAGGGCAAAAAACACTTTGGCTATCGCCTTGTTGGTAGTATTTTACCTGCTCATCAATATAAGCACCTAATAGATTTGCTTGAATATCAATCCGTTCCCAATTCATTTGGCTAGACAAGGCTCCCAAATATGAATATCTTGTTGGATAAGGAAAACGATATAAGTTTGCATCGAGCGTATTTATTGAAAAATCGGTTGCAATAGATACATCCCACCAATTTTTAATCTCATACTGATTTACCAAAGAAGCATAAAATTCGTTTTGATAATATTTATTATCCAAAGCTCCTTCAAGCGTTTTATAATCTGGATCTATATACCTACTGTAATCTCTACTAAATTTTACATTGAAAAGTAATTCGTGTTTATTAAAATATGAATTTTGTAACGAGCCATGTACAAAAAAATTCGTATCCCATTGCCGTTGTACATACTCGTATCTATTAGCAACAATGGCTCCTGGCAAGCCTCGTTCAGAATCATATATATATGCCTTTAACATTGCACGTCCACCTTTCTTTAATTTTGCGTGTAAAGACACTTCGCTACGTAAAGCGGTTATATCTCCATTTTGACGAACAGCAATAGTATCGTATCCATTATCTTTACTATACCTATATTTATATTCTCCGTCAGCTTTTACCCATTCAGCACTTGCGGATAAAGATATTTTATCCGATAATTTATGTTGAAAAAATACAGCGGGATTAAAAAGTCCAAACGAACCCGTTTTAAACGTTGTTCTTAAATGTGTTTTTTCTGTTTCTGAAAAATCTGGAACTTTGGTTTGTAAAAACAATGTATTAGAAGAGAAAAACCCACGAGCAGGTTGAAAAATAGATGATTTTTGACCATTATAAAGTGAAATAGATTCTATATTATCTAGCGAATATTTCCCTAAATCTACTTGACCATTTTGAGCATTCCCAACAGTCATTCCATCATAAAAAACCGCAGTATGAGCACTACCAAGACTTCTTACATTAATTGTTTTTATACCGCCAACACCACCATAATCTTTTAACTGCACTCCCGAAAAATAACGTATAGCATCTGCAACAGACAAGCTATTCATTTTCTCTAATTGCTGCCCAGATAAAACTTGAGCTGGCATAGGTGAAGCTATTTTAAATTTACGTTTAGTTGCAGTTAAAACAACCTCATCTAACGCAATTCTTTTAATAGAATCAAGTTTTAGATTAACCTTCTCTTCTGAAGATTTATTTTGCGCATAAATTGGGTTCAACAACAAACCTAATGTTTGTAATAAAACACCAACACTTATAAGGCATAAAAGCCTTTTGTTACATAAAAACATAAAACCTATTTGATTGTTATCAAATAACTTTAATGGAAAAAATGAAATCAAATGAAAATTTGATGATCTGCATCTGGCTTCAAAGCTTTATTCCACGAAAGCTCTAAAATTATACGCAGTGGCAGGTATCCTGACTTATTCCCATTTTGAACCGCCTTCCCATCTCAAAATTTAGAGACAGTGGCAAAAGATTGGCCTAAAATTATAGACCTGTCAAAATGTTGCATGGAACTTACAGTAACGGGTTTGTTCAGGATTTTCACCTGATTCCCTCTTAATTAACTACACCGAAAAGCATAGCTAAACCATTGCGGCGCAAAGGTAAAAAATCTCTTTATAAATAACACTTTATTTCTACTTTATTAATGTACAGAAAACGTAATAATTAAACTATTGTAAGTCACTCAACTTAGACATTTATAAAGCATTATTTTATAATAAAAATTTATAACAACATTAAGTTCATCTTAAATCAATACAATAATGCTATTTTTGCAGTCTTAAAGTTAAAATATGGATTTTTCAAAAGTAAAATTAGTAGTTACCGATATGGATGGCACCTTACTTAATTCTAAACACGAAGTAAGTCCTCTATTTTTCTCAATTTTTAATAAATTAAAACAAAGGAATATTCATTTTGTTGCAGCTAGTGGAAGACAATACCATAGCATTGTAAATAAATTGATTAATATAAAAGACGACATAACTATAATTGCAGAAAATGGAGCTTTTGCAATGCAAGGAGCTAATGAATTATTTTCAATAGGTCTACCTAAAGAACAAATTTTAAAATCCATTGCATTATTACGTACAATTAAAAACACCAACATTGTTTTATGTGGTAAAAAATCAGCATATATAGATTCTAAAGACGAAAAATTTATAGCGCTTTTTAACGAATATTATAGCGAATACAAAATTGTAGATGATTTAACCAAAGTTGAAAATGATTTGTTTTTTAAAATAGCTGCTTATCATTTTGATTCTTCTGAAAAGTATATTCTGCCAGAAATAAAACAACTTGAAAATGATATGCAAGTATTTGTTTCTGGTAAAAACTGGTTAGATATTTCGCATAATAATGCCAATAAAGGCTATGCTTTAAACATACTTCAAAAAGATTTAAACATTACCAAAGAAGAAACCATGGTTTTTGGAGATTATAATAACGATTTAAAAATGATTGCTCTTGCAGATTTTAGTTACGCTATGCAAAATGCACACCCTAATGTAATAAAAGCAGCTAATTTTTTAACAAAAACGAATGATCAACAAGGGGTTGAATATATTCTCGAACAAATTTTAAATTCTAGAAATATTTAAGTTAGGCACTCTTTTAAAAATTGAAACTCATATTATAATTAAAAAGATTTCTTAAAATCATTAAGTATATTTTGAGCGGCTTTTACCGGTGATATTTTTGATGAAATAATATCTTTTTCAAGTCCCTTTAATTTACTAGAAATATCTTTTGAACCGTAAAATAAATGCTTTAATTCTTCATTAATATTATTGTACATCCATTGGATTTGTTGATGATTTCTATTTCTTATAAAATAACCATTTTCATCAACTAGCTTTTTAAAGTTACCAACTTCTTCCCAAACTTTATCTATTCCAATTCCTTTTATAGCAGAGGCTGTACTTACCACTGGACTCCATCCAGATTCGGCTAACGGAAAAATATGTAATGCATTTTGGTATTGACGTTTAGCCATTTTACTCATAGTAATATTATCACCATCGGCTTTATTAATTACTACCATATCTGCCATTTCCATAATCCCTTTTTTAATACCTTGTAATTCATCACCAGCTCCAGCCAACATTAGTAATAAAAAGAAATCAGTCATTCCGTGTACAGCAGTTTCGCTTTGCCCTACTCCAACAGTTTCAATTAATAAAACATCATATCCATTTGCTTCGCAAAGCAGCATAGTTTCTCCAGTTTTATTTGCAACTCCTCCTAAAGTATCTCCAGATGCAGACGGACGAATATATGCTTCTTCCATATTTGCCAATTCTTCCATTCTGGTTTTATCCCCTAAAATACTCCCTTTTGACCGTTGACTACTTGGGTCTATAGATAAAATTGCAACTTTATGACCTTTACTTACCAGATGCTTTCCAAAAGCTTCAATAAATGTACTTTTTCCTACACCTGGAACACCTGTTATACCAATACGAATAGAATTTCCAGAATATGGTAATATAGCTTGAATAATTTCTTTAGCAAGTGTTTTATCACTTTCTAAATTACTTTCAATAACAGTAATAGCTCTAGAAAGTAATACCCTATCTCCATTTAAAATTCCTTTAATATATGCTTCAGGTGCGAGCCTGCCTTTTGGCTTGTAATTTTTCATAAATACGTATGCTATTTCAATGTAAAATGCTATTAATTTAGAAGAACAAATATACGGATATTAAGAAAAATATATGCTTAGAATTGGCTCATTTATTCCTTAATTATTCATTTATGTAACATAAATCATTTTTTATACCATATTCAAACATTACTTTTGCAACCTTAATTTACAGAACTTAAGGTGTAAGTTTATAATTAAACCACGTCAAACTATTGAAACTAAATTAACTAAACAAATGGACAGTCTTTTAATAAAAAACAGCATTAAAAAAGGTGTATCTTACTCTACATACCGAACCTTAATTAAAGGTCTTTTGGTTGAAGGTAAATCTACTGGAAGTGAACAATCAAAAGCTCTTTTAGAATATAGCACTTTGAATGATAAGCGTATGGATAGATTAGACAAAACGCTAAAAATTTCAGAAGAAACAACTACTGCTTTAGAGCAATTAACTAACAATTATACATTATTAATTTTAGCTGAAGGTTGGTGTGGCGATGCTGCTCAAATATTACCTGTTATTAATAAAATTGCTACAGCTTCTTCTAAAATAGATTTAAAAATTGTTTGTAGAGATGAAAATGAAACTTTAATGCAACAATTTTTAACAAATGGAGGCAAAGCAATTCCCAAAGTTATTATTGTAAATAGTAAAAATGAAGTTGTAAACTCTTGGGGACCTAGACCTTCTATTGCTACTAAAATGGTAAATGATTACAAAGCACAACACGGTGGTTTAGATGCTGAATTTAAAAAAGATTTACAAATTTGGTACAATAAAGATAAAGGAAATAACACTCAAAAAGATCTATTAGAAATCTTATTAGCATCTGAAAAAAGCACAAACTAATTTAGTGTACCTTTGTTTTATTAATTTATAAAAATGATTGTAGACTTTAATCAAATCCCAAACTGGTGTAAACTGTGGGTATTCCCTTCAAATAGAAAATTTTATCCTCAAGAAATTGATGGCTTAAAAGAACGTATTGAAAATTTTTTAACAAAATGGACTAATGAAGGGCAAGCCTTAGAGTGTTCTTATCAATTTAAATACAATCGTTTTATTATTATTACTGTAGATGATTCAGAAGTAAATTTAAGTTTAAAAGCGCACGACACTTTAACTGCTTTTATACTTGAATTAGAAAAGTTTTATGATATTGTTTTATTAGATAAAATTAATGTTTGTTACAAACAAGGTGAGTTTGTGCAATACAAAGATTTAAAGGAATTTAAAAAAATGATGAAAAACAAAGGTGTTTCTACTAAAACTACAGTTTTTGATAATATGATTACTACTAAAGCAGAATTAGAAAACGACTGGGAAATTAATATAATGGATAGTTGGTTAGGACGTTTTTTATAAGAAAATCATTCCAATTCCAAACGATAAGCTATTAAGCCTACCGTTTTCAAAATTTGCAATTTGCTTATTATGAAAATCCATATTCAAAATAAGACTATTATTCCTTTCTGAAGAAATATAATACCCAATTCCTACTTTATAATACTTTCCACGTTCAAAAGCCTTTCCAAGCTTCAATAACTTCCCTATTCCACCACCAACATAGAATTTATCATCATCAGACTGTGCAAGGGCTAATTTTACGTCTATATAATAAGGAATCGCTAAAATATCGACATCTGGATGCACATCTAAACCCAAATTAACACCTGTTGAAATAAAACTATTAAGTTTTACTTCTAAGCCATTTCTTAAAAAAATAGCATTTGGAGCTATTGGAGACCAATCTGTTTTTTCTAAATAATTATCGTATTCTCCAAAATTTTCATTTCCAGAAAAAGTAACATTCAACGTAAAATTATAATTTACTGCACGCTGAGAAAAACTAAAAACACTAACTAGCAACGCTAAAAATAATAGTATCTTTTTCATAAAAAGAGCTAAAGTTTTAGATTGGCTATAAACGCTTCAATATCTACTGCATTAGCTACATTAAAATCTCCAATTTTTGTTCTTCGTAATTTTGACAAGTGTGCACCTGTATTTAATGCAACTCCAAAATCATTAGCCAAAGATCTAATGTACGTTCCTTTACTACAAACTACTCTAAATTCTATTTTAGGCAAATTTATGGCTGTAATTTCGAATTCTGAAATGGTAATTTTTCTTGATTTTATTTCGGTAGTTTCACCAGCTCTCGCCAATTCATACAAACGTTTTCCATCTTTTTTTAAGGCTGAAAAAATAGGTGGAACCTGGTCTATTTCTCCAATAAATTGCTGTGTAGTTTGGTGAATTATATCTTCAGTAATATGGTCTATTGGAAAATTTTTATCAATTTCTGTTTCTAAATCAAAACTTGGTGTTGTAGCACCTAAGGTAATTTCTCCTGTGTATTCCTTGATTTGACCTTGAAATTCATTAATTTTTTTAGTGAATTTACCTGTACAAAGTATCAATAAACCTGTAGCTAAGGGATCTAAAGTTCCAGCATGACCTACTTTAATGTTTTTAATTTTAAAACGTTGTTTAATTTCCCAACGCAGTTTATTTACTACTTGAAAAGATGTCCAATTTAGCGGTTTATCAATCAATAAAACCTGTCCGCTTTTATAATCTTCTAAATTCATTATTTATTAAATAAAGTTATTGTAATTGCAATTATTCCAACAATAAAACAATACAATGCAAAATAAGTAAGCTTACTTTTTTTAACAATTGCAAGCATCCATTTACAAGCAAATAAACCCGCAATAAAAGAAGCTATAAACCCAATACTTAAAACTCCAATTTGGCTACTTTGAAAATTTATAGATCCCGATAAAACATCTTTTGAAATTTTACCAAAAATTAAAGGCACCACCATTAAAAAAGAAAAACGAGCTGCTTTTGTTCTGTCAATTCCCAACAAAACTGATGAAGATATTGTTGCTCCAGATCTTGAAATTCCGGGTAAAATTGCCAATGCTTGTGAAACTCCAATTACAAATGCATTAAAAAAAGTAACATTTTTGGTAGTGTTTTTAGCTTTATCAGCAAATAATAATAAAAGTGAAGTTATAACAAGCATAAAACCTACTAATAATATTTGCCCACCAAAAAAGGCTTCAAATTGGTCTTCAAAAAAAAGACCCGCAGCTACAGCAGGAATCATAGATAAAATTATTTTAAGTGAAAATTTTAATTCTTCATTCCATTTAAACTGAAATAATCCTTTAAAAATTTCTAACACTTCGTCTCTAAAAACAACCAAAGTACTTAATGCTGTTGCAAAATGTAATACTACCGTAAAAGTTAAACTTTCATTAGGTAATAAGTTGTCGCCAAAAAAAGCTTTTGCTAATTCTAAATGTCCGCTAGATGATACCGGTAAAAACTCTGTTAAACCTTGAATAATCCCTAAGACTATCGCTTCAATATAACTCATATTTTACTTTGAAGATTTCGCCATAATAGCGTAAATTTCAATTCCCAAACCTATAAGTACAAGTGTTGGGGCTAATCTAATTCTTCTAAAATTATAAATTTCTTCGTTAAAAACAGTAGGATCATCACTACCGCCTCCAGCCATTAAAATAAAGCCTAAAGCAATAAAAGCAATACCAACAAGCATAACGGTATAATTTTTTTTACCGAATAAAAATTTACTTGTATTTTCTTCTTTCTTCTTATTCATTTTTTTAGTAATATAGTTCGTCTGTTCTTAAATTTAAAAATCGTTGTGTTGCAAAAAAGGTACTTAACCAAGTTATTAACACGCCCATTATAATAATAGATAAAAATAAAATTCCTAGTTCTTTATAATCTGCAAGTAATTCAATTTCTGGTACCATTTTATTTATATACATAATAAAACCAATTAAAGCTGCATTAGAAACCAATGCACCTATAATTCCAAGTTTAATACTTTTCCAAATAAATGGTCTTCTAATAAATCCTTTTGTTGCTCCAACCATTTGCATTGTTTTAATAGTAAATCGCTTAGAATATATTGAAATTCTAATAGAACTATTAATTAAAACAACGGCTATTAATGTAAATATGGCACTTAAAAGCAACATCCAAAAACTGATGCGGTTGATGTTTTTTGTTAATAATTCAATCAACGGTTTATCATATACTACTTCTGCAACAATACTTCTAATAAGCAACTGTTTTTCAATACTCTCCATTTTTTCTGGAGTAACAAAATCTGATTTTAACGTAACATCAATTGCATTTTTTAATGGATTATCTCCTAGAAAACTCACAAAATCTTCACCAATTTCTTCTGCATAATTTTCAGCAGCTTCTTTTTTTGAGATATAAACTACTTCTTTTGAATATTCTGCTTGTTTTAATTCTCCCTTTAGAATTTCAACATCTTTTGATTTTGCATTGTCATTTAAAAAAATTGTAATTGCAACTTTCTCCTTAAAATGCTTAGATATTGTATTGGTTTTAAGTAAAATAACACCTAAAAAACCCACTAAAAAAAGCACTAAAGCAATACTTATTATTACTGAAAGATAAGAAGAACGCAATCTTCTTTTTTGATATTTATCGAAAGAATTATTCAAAAGTTATATGTGTTATTAAGTTTGCAATATACAAATTTTGTTAATAGTTATTACTTGATATTTACTGGTTTTTTGTAAAACAAATTTATATATTTTTCGTTTAGAGGTATTATATACTTGGCTTTATAGTAATTGTTAAATTTTTTATAAAAACGTAAAAATTTAATTTTAGGTATGTTTTTTATCAAATTAAATAACTTATTCTTAATTAATTTAAAACAATGACTCTCTAAAACTTAAATTATGTACTTTTAAATCATATTTTTGCACTATGGAAACAAACAGACAAAAAAAAATAGCAGGAGTTTTACAAAAAGACTTGGCAGAAGTGTTACAGAATGCAGCACGTGATGGAATGAAAGGAGTTATTATTTCTGTTACTAAAGTACAAGTTACTTCAGATTTAGGACAAGCAAAGGTGTTTATAAGTGTTTTCCCTCAATTAAAACGCGATATAATTTTAAAAGGTGTTCAAGAAAACACGGCTTCTATTCGTTATGAAATGGCAAAACGCACAAAAGATCAATTAAGACGTATGCCCGAATTATTATTTTATATAGATGATACCTTAGATTATATTGAAGATATTGACAATGCTTTACAAGGTAAAAAAGAAAATCCAATTAAGAATCCCGATATTTTAGATAAACGCCAAAAACGATAACTTGAGCTTTCCTTTATACATAGCTAAACGTTACTTATTTTCAAAAAGCAGTAATAACACTATAAATATAATCACCATAATTGCAACAATTGGTGTAATTATTGGCACATTAGCTTTATTTATAGTTTTATCTGGATTTTCAGGATTAAGAACCTTCAGTATTGGTTTTTTAAACACCTCAGATCCAGATATAAAAATTACATCTGTAAAAGGGAAATCTTTTTTATTGACTCCTAAAATTCAAGCTGAAATTGAATCTCAAAATAACATCGCTTCCTATTCAAGAGTAATTGAAGAACGCGCTTTTTTTGAATTCAATAAAAAAACTCATATTGCATACATAAAAGGAGTTGATACCAATTATACAAATGTTAATAAATTAGATTCTACCGTATATTCTGGCACGTGGTTAAATCCAGAAATTCCAATTGGATCTGTTGTTGGAAATGGCATTTCTAATGTATTATCTCTAGGTGTTTTCGATTTTTTAGAACCTCTAAAAATATATGTTCCAAAACCCGGAAAAGGATATGCAACAAATCCAAAAGACGCTTTTAGCCAAATAGAAACGCAACCTATTGGTATTTTTTCTCTTACAGAAGACATCGATAGAAAATTCACTTTCATATCTTTAAAATTAGCACAAGTTTTATTAAATTATGAACCCGAACAAATTTCATCAATTGAGTTAAAAGTTAAAAACATTAAAGATCGCCCCAATACTATTGAAGCTCTAAAGAACAACCTAGGAACGGATTTTAATGTAGAAACCAGAGAACAGCTAAATGCCGTTTTTTATAAAATGTTAAATACCGAAAATTTAGCTTCTTATTTAATTTTTACACTTATTTTAATAATTGCGCTATTTAATGTAATTGGCGCTATTATTATGATGATTTTAGACAAAAAAGACAATCTAAAAACACTCTACAATTTAGGAGCAACAATTAAAGATATTAAACGTGTTTTTATTTTACAAGGTTTCTTATTATCTCTTTTCGGTTTAATTGTAGGACTTTCAATTGGTGTTATTTTAGTAATACTTCAAAAAAAGTATGCACTATTTATGATTACTCAACACCTTGCTTATCCTGTAGAACTAACACTTTACAATGTGTTTTCCGTAATTATTACTATATTAATTTTAGGCTACCTAGCTGCTCTAATAGCAAGCAGTAGAATCTCTAAAAAACTAGTTGAATAACAACAACTTAACTAATATTACACCTAAATATTATTTCAAATTTACTTGATAAATTAAAGGTAAAATCTTAAATTCACTATTTCCAAGATTGTAACAAAATTTCTTATTTATGTATAAATAATATCTATTATAATTTTTTAAATATAATATTATTTTATACTTAATTTGAAACAAATTTAAAAATATGACCATGAGCAATTCAAAAGAAGGTAAATGCCCTGTCGACCACAGTCAATTTACTAAAAAAGAGGAAGTAAATGATTTAAATAAATGTCCTGTAATGCACGGTGGAAACACTTCTACAGATAAATCTGTAATGGATTGGTGGCCAAACGCATTAAATTTAGATATCTTACACCAACACGATACTAAAACAAACCCTTTAAAACCTAATTTTAATTATCGAGAAGAATTAAAAAAATTAGATATTGAGGCTTTAAAGAAAGATGTACACAACTTAATGACGGACAGTCAAGAATGGTGGCCTGCAGATTGGGGACACTATGGCGGATTATTTATTCGTATGGCTTGGCATTCAGCAGGAACTTATAGAACTGCCGATGGACGTGGTGGTGGTGGAACAGGAAATCAACGTTTTGCACCTCTTAATTCTTGGCCAGATAATGTAAGTTTAGATAAAGCTAGACGTTTACTTTGGCCTATAAAGAAAAAATATGGAAACAAAATAAGCTGGGCCGATCTAATTATTTTAGCAGGTACTATTGCTTATGAAAATATGGGATTAAAAACTTTTGGTTTTGCTTTTGGGCGAGAAGATATTTGGCATCCAGAAAAAGATATTTATTGGGGAGCAGAGAAAGAATGGTTAGCACCTAGTGATAGCCGTTATGGAGATTTAGAAAATCCAACTACTATGGAAAATCCTTTAGCTGCTGTTCAAATGGGGTTGATTTATGTGAATCCAGAAGGTGTAAACGGCAAACCATATCCGCTAAAAACAGGAGAGCAAGTTCGTGAAACATTTAAAAGAATGGCAATGAACGATGAAGAAACAGTTGCGTTAACTGCTGGTGGACATACCGTTGGAAAAACTCACGGAAATGGAGATGCAAGTATATTAGGACCTGATCCTGAATCTGCCAATGTTGAAGCACAAGGTTTAGGTTGGGCAAATCCAAATAAATCTGGTAAAGGTCGTTATACTGTAACAAGTGGTTTAGAAGGCGCTTGGACTACCAATCCAACAAAATGGGATAACGGATTTTTTGAAATGTTATTTAACCACGAATGGGAATTGAAAAAAAGCCCTGCAGGTGCTTGGCAATGGGAACCTAAAAGCATAAAAGAAGAAGACAAGCCAGTTGATGTTGAAGACTTTTCTATTCGTCATAATCCTATGATGACTGATGCAGATATGGCAATGAAAATTGATCCAATTTATAAAGAAATTTCATTGAAATTTATGAATGATTTTGATGCTTTTTCTGATGCTTTTGCACGTGCTTGGTTCAAGTTAACACATCGAGATATGGGACCTAAATCTTGTTATTTTGGTCCAGATGTTCCTCAAGAAGATCTAATTTGGCAAGATCCAATTAACAAAGGAAAAACGGCATACGATGTTGAAGCCGTAAAAGAAAAAATAAAACAATCTGGTTTAAGTATTTCTGAAATGGTTACAACAGCTTGGGATAGTGCTAGAACTTATAGAGGTTCAGACAAACGCGGTGGTGCAAATGGTTCAAGAATTAGATTAAGCCCTCAAAAAGATTGGGAAGGAAATGAACCAGAAAGACTTTCAAAAGTACTCACTATTTTAGAGCCAATTGCTTCAGAATTTGAAATAAGCGTAGCAGATACAATAGTTTTAGCTGGAAATATTGGGGTTGAGCAAGCTGCTAAAAACGCAGGAATTGATATTACAGTTCCTTTTGCTCCAGGACGTGGAGATGCAACTCAAGAAATGACTGACGTTGAATCTTTCGAACCTTTAGAGCCTTTAGCTGATGGTTTTAGAAACTGGCAGAAAAAAGAATACGTTGTTAGTCCTGAAGAATTACTTCTTGACCGTACACAATTAATGGGTTTAACAGCTCTTGAAATGACAGTTTTATTAGGTGGTATGCGTGTTATTGGTACAAATTATGGCAACACAAAACATGGAGTATTTACTGATACAGAAGGAAGTTTATCTAACCACTTTTTTGTAAACCTAACAGATATGGGATACGCTTGGGAACCTACAGAAAATGGATTGTATAATATCCGTTCTAAAAAAACAGGTGAAATTAAATTCACAGCTACTCGAACTGATTTAGTATTTGGATCAAACTCAATTTTACGTTCGTATGCAGAGTTTTACGCACAAGACGATAATAAAGAACAGTTTATAACTGATTTTGTAAAAGCTTGGGTAAAAGTAATGAATGCGGATAGATTCGATTTAAAATAAGCACAACATTTGATTATAATAAAAAAGCAGTTTTAAAATTTTAAAACTGCTTTTTTCATATTCTTGTCCCGTCCTGAAATAGCGATACACTAAAACACAAGTGTAATGAAAACATCAGACAAATCAGGTGCAGCAAAGCGAACTCAAAAAGATTACTCGCTTTCTTTTAAACTTCAATTAGTTGAAGAAGTAGAACAAGGATTTTTAACAAAAACCCAAGCCAAGCGTAAATATGGTATTCAGGGAGACGCTACAGTAACCAAATGGTTGCAAAAATATGGTAACTTTGATTGGGAAAACCAAGTTCCAAAAACGATGTCAAAAACTCCAGAACAAAAAATACTTGAGCTTGAAGCTAAAATAAAGCTCCTTGAAAAACAGAAAGCTAGAGCTGAACATCTAGCAGAACGTGCTGATAAAAAGGTTATTATTTTCGATATGCTTGTTGATATGGCAGAAAAGGAATATGATATTCAAATAAGAAAAAATTACACACCCGACTTATCAACATCTTCAAAGAAGAATATAAAGAAACTTTAGTTTCTACCTGTGATTTGCTCGGGGTAAACAGACAGGTTTACTATAGATCCATAAAATCAAGACTTCATAAACAAACTGTAGCACAAAAAGTTATCGTTTTGGTTCGTGATATTCGGATGCTAATGCCAAGATTGGGTGGTAAGAAATTATACTTTCTGTTAAAGGATAAATTATCACTATTAAAAGTAGGAAGAGATAAATTGTTTAGAATACTAAAAGCTAACCATATGTTAATAATACCTAAAAGAAGCTACCACATAACTACAGACTCTCATCATAGATTTAGAAAGCACAGAAACCTTGTCAGCTCAATGGATATAGAAGGGCCTGAATCAGTTTGGGTGAGTGATATTACATATATCGGAACGAGAACCAACCCTTCGTATCTGGCATTAATCACAGATGCTTATTCTAAAAAGATTGTAGGATATGATGTGTCAAAATCTTTATCAATGGATGGTTCATTGAGGGCATTGGAAATGGCTATAAATAATAGAAAATACAAAGAAAGTCCATTAATACATCACTCTGATAGAGGGTTGCAATATTGCTCGAATGAATATCAAAGACTATTAGAAAACAATGAGATTAAGCCTAGTATGACTGAAAAATATGATCCATATGAAAATGCAGTTGCAGAGCGAATAAATGGAATTTTAAAACAGGAATTTAGTGTAGCACAGAAGATTCAAGATTTTAAAGTAAAGAAGAAACTGGTCAAAAATGCAATAGAAATATACAACAATATAAGACCTCATTTATCTAACGAAATGCTAACACCAATACAAATGCACGCACAAAAAAAAATTAAACCAAAACAATACAAATCAAAAAAGCTGAACAATGATGTCATTATTCAGCTTTAATTTTTAACTTTTACCCTTTAATAATCTGTATCGGTTATTTAGGACTAGACATCTTTCAATTTAAAAACTAAGAAAACTTTTGCTGTACTTCATCTAAAACATCAAAAACATCTTGCGCAGCATCCGATGTTACCATTTTTAAACGGTATTCTTTAAAATGCGGAATTCCTTTAAAATAATTGGTGTAATGTCGTCGTGTTTCCATAACACCCACAATTTCACTTTCTTTCCAGTCAATCTCCATTTGTAAGTGGCGTTTTGCCATTTCAACTCTGTCTGCAATTGTAATTTCAGGTAGATGCTCTCCGGTTTCAATAAAGTGTTTTACTTGTTTAAAAAACCAAGGATTTCCAATACTTGCACGGCCAATCATAGCTCCATCTAAGCCATATTTGTCACGCATTTCTACAGCGCGTTCTGGCGTATTAACATCTCCGTTTCCAAACACAGGAATGTGCATTCTAGAGTTGTTTTTAACTTCAGCAATTGGCGCCCAATCTGCACTTCCTTTATACATTTGAGCACGCGTACGTCCGTGTATAGAAATTGCTTTACACCCAACATCTTGCAAGCGTTCTGCAACCTCCACAATTTTTATAGAACTTTCGTCCCAACCCAAACGCGTTTTAACCGTAATTGGTAATTTAGTGTGCTTTGCCATAGCTTCAGTTAACGAAACCATTAAATCAATATCTTTTAAAATACCTGCTCCAGCACCTTTACTAACTACTTTTTTTACAGGACAGCCAAAATTAATATCAATAATATCTGGATTCGATTGCTCAACAATTTCAACCGTACGCAACATAGATTCTAAATTGGCTCCAAAAATTTGAATACCAACCGGACGTTCTTTTTCGTAAATATCTAGTTTTTTCTTGCTTTTTGCAGCATCACGTATCAAACCTTCACTCGAAATAAATTCGGTATACACCACATCAGCGCCTTGTTCTTTACACAACGCTCTAAACGGTGGATCGCTCACATCTTCCATTGGTGCTAACAACAAAGGAAAGTCATTCAATTCTATATCTCCTATTTTTACCAAAACATATTTTTAAGTTCGCAAAAATACATAAATATTTTATACTATGGGCGTTCCCTTTCAGGTCGGGCTTTCCGCTAAATCTTTTTAAAATAAAGTTAATTATTAACAAAATCGAAATCCAGAATTATTTTAAAAAGGATACCGCTGCAATCCCTAACGCAAAATACATAAAACCTAAGCTAACAGATTTTAAAAACATGTTAGGTTTAAAAAATAGCTGTATTTTTACGTTCAAAACATATTTACAATGTCAAAAAAATACAACTGGGCAATTTTAGGATGTGGAAATATTGCTAATAAGTTTGCCACAGAATTAAAATTACTTCCAAATGCTAATTTATATGCAGCAGCTTCAAGAAATTTAGATAATGCTAAAGATTTCTCGAATCAATTTGGTTTCGAAAAATCCTATGGCTCTTATCTAGAAATGGTTAAAGACCCAAAAGTAGATGTGGTATATATTGCAACACCGCATAATTTTCATTTAGAACATACTTTATTATGTTTAAACCATAAAAAAGCTGTGTTATGCGAAAAAGCATTCGCAATAAATTCTAAAGAAGTGCGAGAAATGATTACCACTTCTAAAGAAAATAACACCTTTTTAATGGAAGCTTTTTGGGTAATTTTTAGACCTAAATATTTAAAAGTAAAAGAAATTATAGCTTCAGAAAATTTAGGAAAACTGAAATTTGTAAAGTCAGATTTTATGTTTAACGCAGAATTTAATCCTCAAAAAAGATTGTATAATATTGATTTAGGCGGCGGTTCTTTATTAGATATTGGAATTTATTCAATTTTTACCGCACTTATGTTTTTGGGTGAACCAGATCAAATAAAAACAATTCCACATTTTAGCGCTACAGGTTCAGAAGAAAGTATTTCTATGTTATTTGCTTATAAAAACGGAGCAACAGCTGTATTAACTTCAAGTTTTGACGCTGAGTATAAAAATGAATCGGAATTATGTTTTGAACACGGAATACTAAAATACGATCGATTTTCTCCAGACCCAATTACATTGATAAAAGACGGTAAGACTACTAAAATTTCTTTTGAAAATGGTCCACATTTAGGGTATCAGTTTGAAGCATCACACGTAATGGAATGCTTAGATAAAAATTTAAAAGAAAGTCCAATTATGCCTTTTTCTTTAAGTTTAAAATTAATGAATATTCTAGACGCAGTTAGAAAAGATGCTAATATCATTTTTCCAAAACACGACTAGATTTTATTTTCATTTTTTGAACAAATAATTAGTTATCTTTGCGGAAAATCAAAGTAGAAAGGAATACGAAGTATGAAAAAAATTAGAAATTTTTGCATTATTGCACATATTGATCACGGTAAAAGCACATTAGCCGACAGATTGTTAAGTTTTACAGGTACAACAACTGTACGTGAAGAACAAGCACAGCTATTAGACAATATGGATTTAGAGCGTGAACGTGGTATCACCATTAAAAGTCACGCTATACAAATGGATTATATACACGAAGGTGAAAAATATGTGTTAAATTTAATTGATACTCCGGGTCATGTTGATTTTTCATACGAAGTATCTCGTTCTATTGCTGCTTGTGAAGGCGCATTGTTAATTGTAGATGCAGCACAAAGTATACAAGCACAAACAATTTCGAATTTGTATTTAGCATTAGAGAACGATTTAGAAATAATTCCAGTACTTAACAAAGTAGATTTACCAGGTGCTAATCCAGAAGAAGTTACAGACGATATTGTAGATTTATTAGGATGCGATCCCGAAGAAGTTATCCATGCAAGTGGAAAAACAGGTTTTGGTGTTGAAAATATTTTAAAAGCTATTGTAGAAAAAGTTCCTGCTCCAGAAGGAGATGAAAACGCACCTTTACAAGCCTTAATATTTGACTCTGTTTATAATTCTTATAGAGGAGTTGAAACTTATTTTAGAGTTTTTAACGGTGAAATAAAAAAAGGGCAACGTATTAAATTTATGGCAACCGACAACGAATATTTTGCTGACGAAGTTGGTACCTTAAAATTAAAACAACTTCCAAAACAAAGTATTAAAGCTGGTGATGTTGGATATTTAATTACTGGTGTTAAAACTGCCAGCGAAATTAAAGTTGGAGATACAATTACAACTGTTGAAAGTCCTACAAAAAATAGAATTGAAGGTTTTGAAGATGTAAAACCAATGGTATTTGCAGGAATTTATCCTGTAGACACAGAAGATTACGAAGAATTGCGTAATTCTATGGAAAAACTGCAATTAAATGATGCTTCTTTGGTTTTTATACCTGAAAGCTCTGCTGCATTAGGTTTTGGATTTAGATGTGGATTTTTAGGAATGCTGCATTTAGAAATTATACAAGAACGCTTAGAACGAGAATTTGAAATGACAGTTATTACAACTGTACCAAACGTATCGTACCACGCGTTTACAAATAAAAATCCTGATACTATTTTATTAGTAAATAATCCTTCAGATTTACCTGAACCTTCTAAATTAAATAGAGTTGAAGAACCTTTTATAAAAGCAACTATAATTACTAAATCCGATTTTGTTGGACCAGTAATGAGTTTATGTATTGAAAAACGAGGTCAAATTGTAAATCAGACCTATTTAACGCCAGAACGTGTTGAATTGACTTTTGATATGCCTTTAGCTGAAATTGTATTCGATTTTTACGATCGTTTAAAAACAGTTTCTAAAGGATATGCTTCTTTCGATTATCATCCAACAGGTTTAAAAGCCTCAAAATTGGTAAAAGTAGATATTCTGTTAAATGGCCAATCGGTTGATGCGCTTTCAGCATTAATCCACGCAGATAACGCGTATAGTATTGGTAAAAAAATGTGTGAAAAGTTACGTCAGTTAATACCACGTCAACAATTCGACATTCCAATTCAGGCTGCTATTGGAGCTAAAATAATTTCAAGAGAAACAGTAAAAGCTTTAAGAAAAGATGTTACTGCAAAATGTTACGGTGGTGATATTTCTAGAAAACGAAAACTATTAGAAAAACAAAAGAAAGGGAAAAAACGTATGAGACAAGTTGGTAATGTAGAAATACCACAAGAAGCTTTTATGGCAGTTTTAAAATTGAATGATTAAAATAAATTAAAAAAGCCCTTAGATTTAAAAATATAAGGGCTTTTTTATAAGATACTAGAGAAATTATTCTCCGTGCATCCACTCTTTTTTAGCTAATAACTGTTCTTCAGTTTCTTCGTGATCCTCATCAGGAACACAACAATCAACTGGACAAACAGAAGCACATTGTGGTTCATCGTGGAAACCTTTACATTCTGTACATTTATCAGTTACGATAAAATAAAATTCATCAGATTTTGGTTCGTGCATTTCATCTGCGTCAGCTTCACCTCCACCAGGTAAAGTTATTGTTCCGCTTAAAGCAGTTTCATCAGCATAAGCCCATTCAGTATCTGGTTCGTAAATTGCATTATTTGGACACTCAGAAATACAAGCATCACAATTTATACATTCATCTGTTATTTTAATAGCCATATTACTTTAATTTAAAATTTAATATACACAAAATTATACATTTTTATACAAAAGTATGTGATAAAAGTCATTTAGTATTTTAAAATCTCAACTTTAAGTTCATATTAACCTTTGATACAAAAATAATTTATAAATTTAAAAAATTTATTTAACTATCATAAATCATGATTAAAACAACAACAACAAAGCCAAAACCTGAAGTACTGGAAGCAGTAATAATTAGGTTTGTTGGTGATTCTGGAGATGGAATGCAACTTACTGGGACACAGTTCTCAGACACGTCAGCTATGTTTGGTAATGATATTGCTACGTTTCCTAATTACCCTGCAGAAATTAGAGCTCCTCAAGGAAGTTTATATGGTGTTTCTGGGTTCCAAGTTCACATTGGTAGTGTAGAAATTAGCACTCCTGGTGATAAAGTTGATTTATTAGTTGCCATGAACCCTGCTGGGTTAAAAACTAATTTACACGCCGTAAAACCGGGACATACAATTATTGTAGATACCGATGCTTTTACTAAAAAAAATTTAGAAAAAGCTTTATATGATAAAAACCCTTTAGAAGATGGATCTCTTGATAATTATAGAGTTATTCAAGTTGCCATGTCTAGTTTAACCAAGGAAGCTTTAAAAGATATTAAGGGGCTTGATAATAAAAGTATTACTCGAAGCAAAAACATGTTTGCTTTAGGAATGGTATATTGGATGTATCACCGTTCCGTATCACATACTACAGATTTTTTTAATAAAAAATTTAAATCTAAACCTCAAATTGTTGAAGCAAATACCAAAGTTTTAAATGCAGGCTATTTCTTTGCAGAAACTTTGGAATTAATACCTAATTCTTATACTATTTCTCCAGCAAAAATGGCTCCAGGAACCTATAGAATTATTATGGGAAATACAGCTACTGCTTGGGGATTTTTAGCTGCAGCAGAAAAATCTGGTTTAGAATTATTTTTAGGTTCGTACCCAATTACCCCTGCTACAGATATTTTGCACGAATTGGTAAAACACAAACACTTTGGAGTAAAAGCATTTCAAGCTGAAGACGAAATTGCAGGTATTTCTTCTGCAATAGGCGCCTCTTTTGCTGGTGATTTAGCTATTACCACAACTTCAGGCCCAGGCTTAGCTTTAAAAGGAGAAGCTTTAGGTTTAGCTATGATGATAGAATTGCCTTTAGTTATTGTAAACGTACAACGTGGAGGCCCTTCTACCGGATTACCAACCAAAACCGAACAATCGGACTTATTACAAGCACTTTACGGTAGAAATGGAGAAAGTCCAGTTATAGTAATTGCTGCTAGTACACCTGCAAACTGTTTTAACTATGCATACCAAGCTGCAAAATTAGCTTTAGAACATATGACGCCTGTAGTTTTACTTACAGATGGGTATATTGCAAATGGTTCTGCTCCGTGGAAAATTAAAACGGTAGACGATATGCCTGATATTAAAAATAATATTATCAATAAAGCTACAGAAAACTGGCATCCATACAATAGAGATGAAGATACTTTAGCTAGAAATTGGGCCATACCTGGAACTCCAGACTTAGAACATAGAGTTGGAGGTTTAGAAAAGGATAAAATATCTGGTAATGTATCTTATGTACCTGAAAACCACGAGTACATGACCAAAATTAGAGCAGAAAAAGTAAAACGTGTACAAAACTATATCCCAGATTTAGAAACTGAATTTGCTGATACCGGAGATTTATTAGTTATTGGCTGGGGTGGTACTTATGGCTCGCTATATTCTGCCGTTAAACAATTAAACGAAGAAGGACATAAAAATATAGGTTTTGCACATTTTAATTATATAAACCCGCTTCCAAAAAATACGGAAAAAGTTTTATCCAAATTTAAAAAGTTTATTGTTTGTGAATTAAATAACGGACAATTTTCGAAAGTATTAAAAATAAACTTTAGCGGATTCGAATTTAACCAATTCAATAAAATTCAAGGTTTACCATTCGGAAATCAAGAATTAATTGAAAAATTTAAACAATTAGTAAAATAATTATGGAAACAACAGCTGTAAAAAAATATACATTTAAAGATTTTGCAAGTGACCAAGAAGTAAGATGGTGTCCTGGTTGTGATGACTATGTTATTTTACGTGCTATGCAAAAAGCACTACCCGAAATGGGCGTAAAAAAAGAAGACGTAGTATTTATTTCTGGAATTGGTTGTTCATCGCGTTTTCCATATTATATGAATACTTATGGAATGCATAGTATACATGGTAGAGCACCTGGAATTGCCTCTGGTGTAAAACTCGCCAATCCCGATTTAAGCGTTTGGATAATAACTGGTGATGGTGATGCTATGGCTATTGGTGGAAATCATTTTATTCATGTTTTAAGAAGAAACATAGATTTAAATATAATTTTATTTAATAACGAAATTTATGGTTTAACAAAAGGACAGTTTTCTCCTACTTCATTAGTTGGACAAAAAACAAAATCATCTCCTTATGGAAATACACAACCTCCTTTTTCTCCTGGTGAATTAGCTTTAGGAGCGCAAGCACGCTTTTTTGCACGTATAGGTGGAAACACCCCAAAAGACATGACACAGCTCTTTATTGAAGCGGAAAAATTTAAAGGAACATCTTTAATTGAAGTATTACAAAATTGTGTTATTTTTAATGATGGTTGCTTTAAAAATGTTACAGATAAAGCCGTAAAAGAAGATAAACAAATCTATTTAGAACACGGAAAACCTATGATTTTTGGTAAAGAAAAAAACAAAGGTTTAGTTTTAAATGGATTGAAACTAGAAGTTGTAACTATTGGCGAAAATGGAATTACAGAAGAAGATATATTAGTTCATAATGCAAAAGAACAAAACCCTACGTTACACCAAATGCTAGTTCGATTAGAATACCCATTGGCTACAGGTATTATTAGAAGCTATGATGATGTAACTTTAGAAGAACGAGAAAATGCGTTAACAGCTCAAGTAAAAGCAAATTCGAAATTTAAAAAAACTGAGAATCTTTTCTTTTCTGGTGACACTTATCAAGTAAAATAAAAAATTAGTAAAACTACTAAAAACCAATCGAGGCAGTTTAAACAAAATTTAAATTGCCTCGATTTTTATTTTAAATATTTCCCAAAATTTTATCCATTACCCAACTAGTATGCAAACCAGATTTACCTGTTGAAGGATGGTCAACACCATCAAACAAATTGTCTTTCATATTTTGTATATGATATTGTTGAATATGTGTTGGATTTTCTATTATTAATGAACTATTTTCTTTTTCTGAAATTAGTTGAATAGGTTGTTCATCAAAAACTGAGAATACAATTTTTCCTTTGCTTCCATAAATTTCTACATTGTCTTGTCTTAAATTGCATCCAAAATTCCAACTTCCAGATCCAGTAACACCACTTTTATGAACCCAACAAGCAGTTATTGCATCTTTAGCAGTATATAAATTTTGTTGATTTAAACTGATTCCTTTTGCGTCTTGTATATTCCCTAATAAAAAGATAAACAAATCCAATCCGTGACTTGCCAAATCATCAAAATAACCTCCAGGTGCAATTTTTGAATCGGTTCTCCAATTGTATTCCTTTGCTAAATCTTGCTTATTTGCTGGTTTACTTAAATGCCAATTAATATGCCTTATTTCACCTATCAAACCAGTAGCTATCCATTCTTTTACTTTTATAAATCTTGGTAGGCTTCTGCGATAATATGCAACAAACAAAGGTGTTTTAGCAACTTCAAAAGCATTATAAATAGCTAAACTATCAGCATAACTTGGTGCTAAAGGCTTTTCTACACAACAAGGTTTGCCAACTTTAGCAACTTTTAAACCATACAACTTATGGCTATCTGGTGGCGTTGCAATATAAACAGCATCAATTTCCGGATCATTTATTAAATCATCAGCATTTGTATAGTACTTATTTACCTGATGCCTTTTTGCATAATCTGCTGCTTTTTCTTCGTTACGTCTCATAACAGCAGCTAATTGAAAACCATCTATTTTATAATATGGTGGTCCACTTTTTAATTCAGTTACAGCTCCGCATCCAATAATTCCCCAACGCATTGTTTTAAGTTATTTTATATAATTGATAAACATGTAAATTTAGCGCTACTAAATTTGACTTTTTTTATTACATACACAATAAAATAACTATGTTATTTTTATTTAAATAAATAAAATCTCTTCTTCAAATATATAATCATATAAAATATTATCTACTATTTGCTGGGTTTCATTTGGGAAATCTAGTTTTATTTGATAATTACTATCTATCCAATGTTGAATTGTAGAAATGTGTTTCTTTTTTAATGATTTTAAAACTGGCACTCCTAATTCTTTTAATGCTTTTGCGTTAAAATGTTGCTCATATTGATTTTTCATAGGGATTACCAATAATTTCTTTTTTAAAAAAATTGCTTCAGCAGGAGTTTCAAATCCAGCTCCACAGATAATTCCTTGACAAGATGCCAAACTTTTTTCAAACTTTCTACTATTAACAGGTGTTACATATACATTCTTTTTTTGATAATATTCTTTTGTGTTTTTAGAAAACACCTTCCATTTAATTCCTTTAATTTTAGATAAAACTTGAATTATTTTTTCGTCGGAATATGCTGGTAAATAAACAGTATAATGATCTTTCTCTATTTTCTTTAACAATCTAATATCTTTTCTAATTATTGGAGTATATACTTTATCGTTGTATTTTTTAAAATGAAATCCGTATGTATTTGAACACTTTGCATAATATTTTATTATAAACTTCCCTAATAAATCTGTACGAGAAGGCTTTGGAACGTTTCTAGTATATAAAGCACCTTGGTGACTTAAAGAAATACATTTTACACCTCTTAATATACTAGCCCAAGCAGATATTGGTTCAAAATCGTTAATAACTAAATCGTAGTCTTTAACCGGACAATTTTTTATTTCATTATAAACTTTTAAGATAGAGTTATTTTTAAATGTTTTTACAAAATCTATTCCTCCATTTTTTCCAAAGTAAAAACTTAAACCGTTATTTATATATTTTATATTATAAGGCAATACTATTTCAGACTGGGTTCCACTAACTAAAATATCTACCTGTGCTCTTTTTAATAAGGCGGGTATAATTTCTTTTGCTCTACTTAAATGTCCATTTCCAGTACCTTGAATAGCATATAATATTTTCATGTATACAGTTTTTGTTTTATTGATTTGTAAGTTTATTTTTTTAAGTAAAAATCAGCGACTAATTCACCAAACAATTGTTTAGCTGTTTTATCTACAACATCTTCCTCTTCTTGTATTTTAGAAGTATCTTTTTTAAAATCATCATCGTTATACTTATAAATGCTCCATGTGTTGTTATGAAATTCTAAAGCTGTTAAATTCTCCACCCAATCTCCAGAATTTAAATACGTTACAGAACCTTTATCATTTTCAACCTTTTTAATAGCTGGCTTATGTATATGTCCACAAACTACATAATCGTATTTATTATCTATCGCTATATCAATAGCTGTTTCTTCAAAATCATTAATAAATTTTACGGCAGATTTAACACTATCTTTTATTTTTTTAGATAAAGATATTTTCCCCTTTCCTAAAAACTTACTAATAAAATTAACACCTCTATTAATTAAAATTAAAGTATCATAACCAATAGCTCCTAATTTAGCTAACCATTTAGAATGTTGCATAGTAACATCAAAAACATCTCCATGAAAAAACCAAGCTTTTTTAGTTCCCAATTCTAATATTACTTTATTTTTAATTGAAAATGAACCTATTTCAAAATCAACAAATTTTCTCATTATTTCGTCATGATTTCCAGTGATATAATATATTTTTTTACCTTGAGAAATCCACCCAAAAATATGTTTGATAATTTTCATATGAGATTTTGGCCAATACCGTTTACTAAATTGCCAAACATCAATTATATCTCCATTTAAAATAACGGTATCTGGATTGATACTTTTTAAATATGATAACAGTTCTTTGGCATGACAACCATAAGTTCCTAAATGTATATCTGAGATAACAACAAGTTCTACTTTTCGTCTCTTTTTTTTAGAATCCACTCATAAACAATTAAATAATAATTGTTTGCAATAAAAAGAAGAATTGTTATTAGAAGGTTTTCTGAATATTATATCTATGTTAAACCAATATTTAAATTATGGTTCTAAAAGTTAAATTAATTCTTGAAGTGTGTATTTTTTTTGTTTTTGGCAAGCTATGTAACCATTTATGTTGCGTTTCACCTTCCATTACTATTAAATTTCCAGCCTGCAGCATCAGGTCAATTTTTTGCTTTGTTGTTTTGTGTTTTAAAGAAAACTTACGAGTTGCACCTAAACTAAGTGACGCAATTATTGGGTTTACGCCTAATTCTTTTTCATTATCTGAATGCCAAGCCATACCTTCTGATCCATTATGATAGAGATTTAACAAACAAGAATTAAATTTTTTACCTGTTTTTAATTCCACCAGCCTTTTTAATTCTAAAATTTCAGGAGTCCAAGCTAAGGCTGTTTTTGTAGTTTTGGAATACGAGTATTGTATTCTTTCGTCCCCAAACCAAGCAACTTTTCGTTTTGTTGTAATCTGTTTTCCAAATAGTATCAGTTCATCATGCTTCCAAAAATCAGCATTTAATAATTTTGTAAAATACTTTTGGCAAGCTGTATTGTTTAAAACCAATCCGTAATTAAGTAGTTTACCATCAAAAGGAAGATTATTCTCAAGTTGATTTGAAGAAAATAAATCCATTAAAACAATTTTAAACAAACACCTTAAATAATAGTTTTACCAAGATACATTAATGTTGTTCCTTTTTCAATAACAAAATCTTTAGACAACGAAGAAATAATATGAATTTTTTCATTATTATCCTTTATAAACATAGGAATTGCATTTGGTTCTTTATTAATTTCTCTTAGTATGTTTTTATAATCTTCGTTAGAATTGATAGCAACTTCATTTACCAAAGGAAAATCTCTAACAGCTTCACTTAGGTTTAAAAAATCGTCTTTATGCGTAAATAAGTGATCTTTTGGCTTTAAATTTCCTTTTTGCATTTCATCGGTTGAAATAATTCTAAAAGACCCATTTTCACCAAAAATTGAAGAAAACTTTTCTATTGCATACTCATTTACAGCTGCCGCTCCTGTTAAAGCCAATAAATAACCAACATCATTCAATTCTACATCTTCCAATAAATCATCCGAATAAATATTGCCTTCAATAGCTTCTAAACCTAAAGTTTTTGCTTTATTTATATTGTCTAAATTACTATCAATTAATACAACTCTTCTGTCATTTTTTTTAAGATATGTTGCAATTAATCGCGCAAAATTTGAAGCACCAACAATAAGTATTCCATTGGATGTTTTTAAAAACACGCCAACTAATTTTGCAAATAAACGTGCAGTAGTTGCATTTAATAATACGGTTCCAAGCACAATCATAAACACTAAAGGTGTTATATATTCTGCTCCCTCAACTCCAGCTTTTAACAATTTACTTCCAAATAAAGAAGCAATACCAGCAGCAACAATACCTCTTGGACCTACCCAACTTATAAATAACTTTTCGTTAGTTTTTAGTTTAGAACCCGTTGTACTTAAAAACACTGCTAATGGTCTAATAACAAGTATAATTATTCCAAATAAAATTGCAGTTTTCCAATTATACAGCAACATCATATCTTCCATATTAATGTTTGCAGACAATAAAATAAATAGTATGGAAATAAGCAATACACTTATAGATTCTTTAAAATACAGTAATTCTTTTATATTTTCTAATTTATTGTTTCCTAAAACCATTCCCATAACTACTACTGCTAGTAAACCTGATTCGTGTGCAAAAACTTCAGACTCAACAAAAACCAATAACACCGTAGATAATGAAACCACATTTAATAAATAATGAGGAATCATATTTTTATTGATAGCAAAAGCCAAAGCATGCGCAAATGTAAACCCGAAAGTAGTACCAAAAAGAAGAATTTTACCAAATTCTATTAATGCTGTTTTGGTAAAACCACTACCTCCACCAACACTAATAAACTCAAAAACCAATACCGCAACCAATGCCCCAATTGGATCAATTAAAATCCCTTCCCATTTTAAAACTGCCGAAACATCCTTTTTTAATGGAATGTTTCTTAAAATTGGTGTAATTACAGTTGGTCCAGTTACAATAATTAATGCCGCAAATAGAAATGACATTTCCCAACTTAATCCAAACACATAACGTGCTGCAATACCAGCTCCTAAAAAGGTAATTGTAGAACCTAATGTAATAAGTTTTGTAATTACAGGCCCTACTGTTTTAATTTCATTTCGTTTAAGGGTTAAACCTCCTTCAAACAAAATAATACTAATTGCTAAGGATACAAAGTAATAAAGCCCTTCACCGGGAAACAATCCCTTTTCTCCATTCCAAATTGGTTCTATCCATTTTGAACCATCTTCCGATAAAAATTCAGCTGCTATTGGACCTACTAATAATCCAATTAAAATTAATGGTAAAATTGCTGGGATTTTAAACCTCCAAGCTACCCATTGTGCTAAAATTCCTAAAATAATTATTCCTGCAAGTTCTAACATATAATATTATAGAATTCTTTTTTTATTTGTAAATATAGAAGTTTAATATAATTTATCATTTACTAAATTGTTTTTTTTATAAAAAAATTCAATTAAATCAATACTATTTAAAATTCTCTTAATTTATATTCTAAAGTTTTGTAAATTTAAAATCCTATAAAAAGCAAGAACCCCATGAAAACGTCACAAATTCTATTTCTTTTATTATTTGCTATTATTTCTTGTAAAAATGTTTCTGAAAAAAAAATTGAAATTAGTACACCTGAACCTAAACCCAAACCTAAAATAGATTTATTAACTATGGCTAAAGAGATTCATGAAAAAGTATTAACAGTTGACACACATATAGATATTAATACTAAAAACTTTACAAACAACGTAAACTACACTCAAGAACTTGATAATCAAGTAAATTTACCTAAAATGAAAGATGGTGGATTGGATGTTGCTTGGTTTATTGTTTATACTGGACAAGGGGAATTAACACCTGAAGGATATACTAATGCATATAAAAATGCTATTGCTAAGTTTAATGCTATCCATAAATTAACAAAAGAATTTGCTCCAGATGAAATTGAATTAGCTGTTACTTCAGATGAGGCAAGATCTATTTATAAAAAAGGTAAAAAAGTAGCTATGATTGGAGTTGAAAATGGCTATCCCATTGGCACAGACGTGAGTCGTGTAAAAGAATTTTACGATTTAGGAGCACGCTATATGTCCTTAAGTCACAATGGACACAGCCAATTATGCGATTCTAACACAGGTGAAAAAAATAATATTTGGCTACATAATGGTGTTAGTGATTTAGGAAAAAAAGTAATTGCTGAAATGAATAAATGGGGAATGATGATTGATGTTTCTCACCCTTCAAAAGAAGCAATGCGAGATATGATAGAGCTTTCTAAAGCTCCAATAATTGCTTCACATTCATCTGCAAGAGCTATTTGCAATCACAGTAGAAATTTAGATGATGAGCAACTGCAATGGCTTAAGCAAAATGGTGGTGTAATACAAACTGTAGCATTTGGCGCTTATCTAGATACTGAAAAAAACAATAAATTTAAAAATGCTACCAATGCTGTTTTAAGCGAAGTAGCAACAAGCCAAGGTTTTGAAATTATACCTTGGAGTGCTTATAGAAAATTAGAAAAAGAAGAAAGATCAACATATTATGCTAACTACCTAAAAATTACTAAACTTGCTGAGCCAAAAATAGATTCAATTTCTAAAACATTAAATCCAGTAAATGTTTCCGATTTTGTAGATCATATCGATTATTTAGTCGAAAAAATTGGAATAGAACACGTAGGTATCAGTTCAGATTTTGATGGCGGTGGTGGTATAGAAGGCTGGAAAGATGCTTCTGAAACTTTAAATGTAACAATAGAATTGGTTAAAAGAGGTTATACAGAAGAAGATATTGAACTGCTTTGGGGTGGAAATTTATTCCGTGTTTTAGATGAAGTTCAAGAAGTTGCAAAAAAAATACAGCTTTCTATGTAAGTATTGTTTTTAACAAACTTTCATTTAATTTATTGAATTAATTTTTAAGGTTGCACTTTTCAATCCCTTCCCTGTTACTTTTAAATAAATGTCGCCTACTTCAGTTTTCGACTGAACAGTAACAACCAATTTTCCGCTAAATAGTTTCATTGTTGGTATATGAAATTGTTCTAATGAAGTAGCATCTCCATTACATGCTGCTCTATAAATTCCGCTACCAGAAACTTTAAATTTGAGCTGATTGGTTGCTGTAGGACATTCAATTCCATTTTTATCTACCACAGAAGCTGTTACATACGACAAATCTTTTCCGTTTGCTTTAATTGATTCTCTGTCGGCTTTCAATACTATTTTATAAGGCTTTCCGGCTGTTTTTACTTCTTTTACGGCAACTGAATTTCCATCATTATCAAAAGCTACCACTTTTAAAGTTCCAGGCTCATATTTAACATCCATCCACATTAAACGGTACCTATTTTGTGGTGTTTTATTATTTTTTTCTTGAATTCCCATACTTTTCCCATTAACAAAAAGTTCTGCTTTATTGTAATTTGTGTAAACAAAAACAGGGGTAGTTTCACCTTCTCTTCCTTCCCAATTCCAATGTGGCAATATATGAAGTGTCTCGGCTGTGGTATTCCAACGGCTTCTATACAAGTAATAACGATCTTTTGGTAAACCAGCCAAATCATTAATTCCAAAATACGAACTTCGAGAGGGCCAACTTTTATCGTATGGAGTAGGTTCTCCTAAATAATCAAAACCAGTCCAAACAAATTCGCCAATTACCCAAGGTTTATCATCTTGCAATACAAAATCTTCATCTGGAACATTTGACCAGCTACAAGCTTCCAAATCGTACGAAGAGCTTTGAAAATCATCGTATTGTTTCATATTTTCTTGTACTACAGGAAATTTATAAATCCCTCTAGAGCTAACTGTTGAAGCTGTTTCAGAGCCTAAAATAAAACCTTGTGGAAATTTCTCATAAGCTTCTTCATATAAATGCACTCTATAATTTAAACCAGGCACATCTAACAATGCTCCAAAACCAGATTCTATGGTTGCTTTTACCTGATCCATACCAACAGTTACTGGCCTTGTTGGATCTTCTCTATGAAAAATATCTTGCAGCCATTTTGCCCTTTTTACACCTGCTGTTCCCCATTGATCTGGCACTTCATTTCCCGAACTCCACATTACAATACTAGGGTGATTTTTAGTCGCTTTTACTAAATTAACTATGTCTTTTTCTGCATATTCATCAAAAAAACGGTTATACCCATTTTTAACTTTTGGCACTGCCCATTCATCAAAACTTTCTGCTAAAAATAAAAATCCCATCTCATCACATAATTCCAATTGTTCTAAAGAAGGCATATTGTGCGAACTACGAATAGCATTGCATCCCATATCTTTTAAAATAGTTAATTGTCTTCGCAATGCTGCTTTATTAACTGCAGTTCCTAACGGACCTAAATCGTGATGCAAACAAACACCTTTAAACTTTGTAATTTCACCATTTAAACTAAAACCTTTATTCGCTTCATACTTAATTTCTCGAATTCCAAAACGCGTAGAAACCTCATCTTTAAGCATTTCACCAACATATAGTTGAGTTTTAGCAGTATATAAATATGGGCTTTCAGGACTCCATTTATTTGGGCTATCTATTTTTATATTTTGAATAAATTCATTTCCAAATTGTGTATTTGTTGTTGTTGCACCTACTTGTTTTCCTTTAGCATTATAAACTGTAGTTATTAAATGTACATTTTCTCCAGTAACTTCAGTTTTAATATTCACCTGAGCCATTTTATCACTGATTATTGGAGTTGTAATGGTAGTTCCCCACTGATTTATATGTTCATTATTTTTTACAATAACACTCACTTTTCTATACAAACCAGCTCCAGGATACCATCTAGAAGCAAATTCTTTATTAGAAAGTTGAACTGCCAATGTGTTTTCTCCTTCTTTTATATCTTCTGAAATATCAAAATAAAAATAACTGTAACCATACGCCCACTCTCCTACTTTTTTACCATTTAAATAAACTTTTGGCTCGCTCATGGCTCCTTCAAAAAGTAACATTACTTTTTTACCTTTTTCATATTGAGGAAGGGTAAATGTATTGCGGTACCAAGCAGTACCTATATGTGGTAAAGCACCAGTTCTTCCTGTTTTTTCTGAAGCAACTTGTTCTCCATTTTGAACAATTGCCACATGTTGTTTATCAATTTCTTTATCAAAAGGACCATAAATTGCCCAATCATGTGGAACTGTAACAGTTTCCCATTTTGAATCGTCAAAATTTGTTTGATAAGCGGTTATATTTTCCCCCTTTTGAAATTTCCAATTAGTGGCTAATTCTTTAACCGTTCTTACCTGTGAAAAAATGAATTGTGTACTTATTAAAAAAAGTAAATATATATTGAGTTTCTTCATTAAAAACTATATTTTTTAAAGTGCTTGTAAAATGAATCCCAAAATTATATATAGTACAATCTAATAAAAAAAGAAATTAAATCAATAATATGTTAGTATGTGACTCCACCAGGACTCGAACCTGGATCTAAAGTTTAGGAAACTTCTATTCTATCCCTTGAACTATGGAGCCTCAAATTTTGGAAGGCATAAAGTTACTATTTTATCTTTTAAACCCTATAAAAAAGATTTAATTAATTATAGTTTGAAATGGAATTTTAATTTTAAAAGTAGATTAATAAATCTTATAGTTAGTTGATGTATTAATCAAAAAAAAATCGGATTTTGTTTTTACCAAAATCCGATTGTTAGTAAGCATTATAAGTATTAAAAGAAGAAGTAGAAGATAAAACCTCCAATAATTGCTATTGCAATTATAGAACCAACAAAAGCAGCAACCGCTTTAGGTTTTAACATAGAAGAAACAATCGCTATTTCAGGTAAACTTGCTCCAGTTCCACCAATTAGCAATGCCATTGCTGCCCCCATACTCATACCTTTTCCTATTAAAACACTTAATAAAGGGATCGCCATTTCAATTCTAAGGTATAAAGGCACACCAATAACAGCCCCTAAAAGTATTGCTAAAGGGTTATCGTTTCCTAAGTATTTTTCCACAAATGCATCAGGAACAAAAGCTGCAGATACTGCACTAATTACTGCTCCAATAAATACATATGGCATTATACGCTTAAAAAGTGACCAAGCAAATTCAAAAGCTTCTCTAACTTTATCATTTTTAATATTCAAAAATTTACTATCTACTGTAGCAGTACAACCCGAAACTTGAGGTTGGCTACCACAAGTTACTTGTGGCTGATTTTCAATTGAACATTCTGAAACATTTGATACATTTACAGCTTTATCTTGTTTAACTGAAGGACTACCACAACTATTATTAGAAGCTCCTACTGGTTTTTTACCAATTGTTTTAACCTGATTTACAAGAGATGTTTTTCCTACAATAGTTCCAAAAAGTATGGCACCAATAAATACAATTAAAAAATAAACTATTGCTACTTTAAATCCAAATACCGCAAAAATAAAGGCTACTACAACAAAATTTGCTAATGGAGCAGATAATAAAAATGAAAAAACCATTGCTAATGGCGCTCCCATTTCAAGCATTCCCATAGATACTGGAACCATTGAAGCACTACAAAATGGTGTTGGTATACCTAACAAGGCACCCATAACACCACTATATTTACCCGTTTTACTTAATTTTTTTTGCAACTTGTCTTGTGGAATATACGCTCTTACAAATCCTGTAAGAATTGATACAAATGCAATAATAAAAAACAAGGCTACACCAACATGTATAAACTCGTCTAAGGCTAATTTTAAATTTTCTGACATTGTTTTAAATATTTATGATAATTAATGATTTTAAGACTCCTATATTTAACATATGCACAAAAACACATATGATAAGACGTAGAAATCTTTTCTAAATTGATTTATATTAAAATTTTTAATGCTATTTTTCTCTAGTTATAAGTAGTTGTTTACAGCGTTGCATTTCAACAAGCATATCATTTTCTGAAATTACACTTACTGCATTTTTAATATGTTTAATAAATTCACCATCTGTTTTTTTTATAAAATAATAAACCCATTTTCCTTCTTTATTTTCTTCAAGTAAACCTGCTTTACTAAGGATTCTTAAGTGACGAGAAACGTTGTATTGAGGTTCTTTTAGAACTTCAATAATTTCAGAAACACAAATTTTAGAATCCATATTAATCAATAACCATATAATTTTAAGACGCGTAATTTCTGATAATGCTTTAAATATGGTAATACTATTTTGTAAATTAGGTTTCATACATTCGATAATTAAAATAAACATATGCGTTTTTTAGCATATGATGTGCAAAAGTAATTTTTTCTTTTAAAATTGCAAACTTTTTACTTAAAAAAACTTATGAAATCTAGCTACTAAAAAAACAAACAAATAAAAACCCTTACCGAATTATCGATAAGGGTCTGTCTTACTATTATTTTAGTAATTTGCTTCTAAAAAGTACCTATAAAATGACTTCCAGTTGTATTTATTAATTGCGCTCCTTTAGTTACGCTTCCTGTTTCTGTATCTACAACATAAATATTTCCATCTTCACCAATTGGAGCTACTGTTAAGTAAACTTCATTTTCATAAATAGCAAAACCTTGGTATTGGTATAAATATAAATCCTCACTAGCAGGAATATCATCAAGTTTTATTGCAGTTTTAGCATTTAAATCTACCAAAGCAAAAAATCCTTGTGTTTTACCAGCTGGCCCTGTAGCCGATCCAGCATACTCGTATGCAACAACAGCTTTACCATTTGATGCTGGTCTCCAAGCAACAATATAAGTGTCATTTAAACCTAAAGCTGCATCTAAACTAAACACATAAGAATTATCATATTCGTTATTTGCATTAATTTTTAAAATATGAGAACCATTTGGATCACCTTGGTTAGCTTGGTAAACACTACCATTGTATTCAAAAGAATTAATACTACGGTAACCATTTGTATTTCCATGTCCAACAGTAGAAGTAATTACACTTGGATTTAATAAAGAAGGGTAATCTAAAACAATAGTTTTAGAACCTAAAATTTCATACCCACTTTCACTTTCTACAGTAGCAGGATTTACTTTACTTAAACGAGCACTAATATATAATTTATCTCCAGCAGCATTTAAAGTTGGCATATCAACTCTAGAGAAATAATAACCTGCGGCTTCTTCTTCGGCACTTAAAGGAACACTAACTTCTTCAAAATTTTTAATTGAAGAATTTACTAAATCTAAAGTAACCACGCCTACTTTAGCTTCCGTTCTAATATACATATCATCTGTTACATCATCTGGTGTTCCATTATCGTCAATTTCATGCTCTGTTGATACATATACAGCAGATCCGGTTTGGTCTCCATCAAATAATTTTATCCACCTTGGAGCGGTACCTACATAAGGTGCTATACTTACTTCAGATCCAGTTGGTATAAAATCTTGTCCTCCTTGAACAGTATATTTTGAATAATTTCCTCCTGTATCACCTGCATAACTGATATTAAAAATAGTGTTACCATCTTCTGATGCTTGTAATCTAGCTGTTCTATTAGAAGGGGCTACAAAACCATTATTAAAAACATCTATTACTGTCTCGGTGTTTTTAGCATCTTCATTACTAATAGCATATATTAAAGTACCTCCATTTCCATCTCCTGCTTCTGTACCCATTCTAGCACCAGCAACTGTAATCCATCTTTCAGATTGTACTGGTTCAGTTGGCATTTCAATATTATTATCATCGCTATCACAGGCAACGGTAAATAAACCAATTGTGGCGAATAAAGTTATAGTTTTAAAGTTTAAAAAATTGCGTTTCATATTAAAATTGTTTATTAGATTTATGTTTAATAATTAAAATTTAGTTATTGTATAATTTAGTTTTAAGTAAAATGCTCTCCCAGGTTTTTGAACTGATCTATTATCGTAAGCTGCTTCATTAAATATATTTTTGGCATCGAAACTCACTACAAAATTTTCTTTAGGAAAAGTGTAACTAAGCCCAAAATCTTGAATAAATTGAGTAGGTACTAAAAATGCATCCAAACCAGCAACATTAGTTCCTTGATTCATTATATATGAAAATTCATCAGTGAAATAAATATTATAAAATACGTTTAAACGCGATTTATGTTGAAGCACATTTTTAATTGAATAGCGTAATCCAGAATTAATAGTAAATAGTGGTGTGTTAGGAATATCAACAATATTACCAGCTCTGTTTCTAGATTCTAGAGTTAAACGAGAAAAATTAAAGTTAAAGCCTAAGTTATTATTGTAGCTATAATTAATTTCTGCCTCTACTCCTTTAGATGTAGTACTTTCGTCAAAATTATCATAATGTACAAGTTCGTCGCTGCTTTCTACAATTCTATCTGCATTTGAAGCAAAACCGATTAAATCTTCAATCTTTCTTGAAAAGAAATTGGTAGAAATTGTAAAATTGTGTTTTTGAATATTAAACTTTCCAAATCGGAAACCGACGTTATAATTTTTACTAATTTCTGGCTGAATGTTTAAATTGGCTTCAACATTATCAGCTACATCTCCAAAAACTTCAGTTTCATCAGGTAAACGAATTGCTTTTTCTGCTGAAGTTAATAAAACCAAATTGGGTAGAATAGCATAAGAAGCTGCAAACCCAAAACCGTTAAAATTTTGATCGCTTTTAAAAACTTCATCTATAACTTCTGTTTCATCATCATTAAATACTGGACTTGTATTTAATACTTTTTGACCGTAGTTTTTTCCAAAAACATTAACTTTTAACTTTTCTTCAAAAGCATTTAATTCATAACTTAACGAATAAATATTTTTATACAAATCACTCGTTTGCTTAAAAGTGTTTTCTAAAAGAGATTTCATTTCATCACTATCTTCTCTATCAAGACCACTATATATATGGTTTACTAAAATTTTATGATTTTTATTTATAGCATACGACACTCCTGTTCTTATAGAAGCAACATTTCTGTTAACTTTTGTTAGAGTTGGACCTCCTTCTTGTTGAGATCCCCAACTGTAGTTTAGATAATTACCGTCAAAACCAACTAAACGTTCTCCACTCCAAGTATAAGCTGCAGCAACGGTATCATTAACTATGGTATTTCTTTCTCCATATAATCCAGTTACATTTACATCTAAACCTTCTGTAAAAAGATTCTTTTTTTGATATGTTAAGTTTGCTAATTGGGCATTTGTTTCACTAAATCTTCCGTAATAAGGATGAAGCGTCATAAAAGCACCATGTTGAATTTCTTTATAATCTTCTGAACCTGTAAAACCAATTAAAAATTGGTCTGCCCATTTTACATCCGTAAAACCAATTTGTGCCATTCCACCTGTAGATTTATAAGCGTCGTAAAATCTTCTAGCAGTAATAGGGGTTTGACTTCCATCTTGTGCAATATCCTTAACTTGACCTCCCCAAACTTTATAATCATTATCAGAATTATTATGAAAAAGAGATGCTTTTACAGTAAATCCAGACTTTTCAAACCTATATAAACCATTAATACTTGTTTGTAAAGTATTAAAAGATCCATATGAAATAGAAGCATTTAAGTTAGTTTTTGTTCCTTTATGTAATACAACATTTATTGCACCACCTAGAGCATCATCTGCCAAATGCCCTGGAATTACACCTTTATAAACTTCAATATTTTTAATCATTGAAGGAGGAATACTATTTAAACTAAATGAGGAACCATACATAGAAATAGGAATTCCATCAATAAAAATACGCACAGACCCTCCAGACAAACCATTTAATGAATATTGTACATTTGAACCTAAACCTCCATTTTGACGAATTTTTACACCTACTGTAGTATTTAACAATTCATTTATCTGAACATTTCTTAAACTTGCCACTTTAGTATCTACAATATTCACTGCAAAACCTTGAGTTTCTACTTTTGTTTTTTCTGACTTTCCATTAACAACAACTTGTTTTAAAGATTCCACATCCTCACTTAAAGTGAAATTTATAACACGATTATTGTTTATGGTATTAAATAACTCTTCTATAGAATTAGAATTAAATCCAACATACGAAGCTTTAATTATATGCTTTCCTTTAGGTATATTTTTAAGGGTGTATGTTCCGTTTTCATCAGTTACAGTTGCCCGTGAAGCAGAACCAATTACAACGGTAGCTCCAAATAATGGTTGCCCTGAGCCATCTACAACTTTCCCTGAAATTGAATTTTGAGAGTAACCTAACGATACTATTAATAATAATAAAACAAATAATTTCAAACTTATGCTTATTTAGATTTAATAAAAATAACTAACTTCGCAAAACTATTTTATTTAGATTGATTCTTGATAACGCAAAAGGAAGTAATTATAACGCAAAAAGAATAAATGGAAATTCGATTAAAAAGTTCACAAAATAATGGAGAGGGAATTAAAAAATATTTTAATAGCAACAGTGGAACCTCAAACTTTTTTGAAAAAACATATTCAGATTTTGAAAATGAAATTTCAGGTATACTAAAAGAAACATGTTTAAATAATATTCATGTAATATATCAAGAATACACTACTAAAAATTTAAACATTGAAATTGAGCAAGATTCTGCTGTTTTTTTACTTCAATTTATAATTAAAGGTAAAATGTCTTTCTATTTAAATAAGGATTCAGAAAAGAAGTATCATTTAAAAAATAATATGTGTTATCTATTTCACATCCCCCCTTCTAAATATTCTTTTGAATCCTTAAATCAAAAACATACCAGTTTATCTATTTATTTTACAGAATCTTTTTTGAAGGAAAAAACAGGAGAAGTATTTACAAAACAATTAATAGAAAAAATACAAATAAGTAAAGTAAACCAACTTTGTAAACTTCAAAAAAAAGATCTAATTCATAATAGAAAACTAAATAACATAGTTAATGAATTTACAAACTGCCCTTTTGAAGGAACTATACGAGAATCTTATTTAGAATCTAAATTAACAGAATTACTTTTAATTGCTTTAATTCCAGATACATCAAAAATAACAACAGATAAACTCAGTAAAAAAGAAAAAGAAACCTTAATTGGTATAGGAAATTATATAAAAACTAATTTAAAAAAAGAGTTAACAATAGAACAATTATCGTTGCTAGCAGGCTTTAATTCTTTTAAATTTAAAAGCTTATTTAAACAATTTTATGGAATGACTGTTTTTAAATACATTACCTCCTTAAGAATAGAAAAAGCCATAAAATTAATAGCCAAGCATAATTATACAATTTCACAAGCTTCTTATGAAGTAGGTTATAAAAACCCACAACATTTCACCGTTGCTTTTAAAAAAAAGCTGGGATATCTACCAAGTCAAATAATTAAAAACAACTAAATATTCATTTCAAACATTTTAAAATTATCTCTTATTTTTATTTATTCTAAATAAAAATAAATTATATATTTGCATTTAATAGCAGTCAATTAATAATTAAAAACGTTGCTTTTAAAATAGTAATGTTTTGATTTTAAACATTTTAAATATGAAAAACTTAATAACCCTTAGTCTTTTACTTTTTATAGGGTCGATTACCGCTCAAAAATCCAATGTTTTTTTAAGTCGAGATTTTTGGAAACCAACTACAACAGTAGCCGAAGTACAACAAAAAATAAAAGAAGGCAATAGTGCAACCGCATTAACTCAAAATAATTTTGATGCAACAACCTATGCAATTTTAGCAAATGCGCCTATTGAAGTTGTTGAATTCCTTTTAAATATAGAAGGAAACCCTATTAATAAAATTACACACGACGGACGTACATATTTATTTTGGGCTTCTTCTAGAGGTAATTTAGAAATTATGGAACTTCTGTTAGACAAAGGCGCTAAAACAGATATTGTTGATGACAAAGGAAGTTCAGTTTTACTTTTTGCCGCTGGAGGTGGGCAAACAAACCCAGCTCTGTACAACTTATTATTAGCTAATGGTGCTTCTATAAACGAAACAAACCCAAAAGGCACCAATGCTATACATCAATTAATAGGTAAAGTAAAAAATTTAAATGAACTTACTTATTTTGTAATGAGAGGTTTAAACTTTTCAGATACCGATAAATCTGGTTTAAACACAATAGACTACGCCGCTCGTTCTGGTAACAAAGAAATTATTGAACAATTAATAAAAAAAGGAATTGCATATAAAGACACAAATACAGATGGTGGAAACGCTTTTTTAGAAGCTGCAACCATAGGTCGTAATGGTGGAAACAATTTAGCCTTCTTTAAATATTTAGAAGATTTAGGAATAAACCCAAACATAACAAATAAAAAAGGGGTAAATCCAATTATTAAATTAGCTGCTCAAAATAAAGACATAACCATATTCAATTATTTTATTGAAAAAGGGGTTGATGTAACTAAAGCCGATAGCAATGGAAACACTGCTTTAATAAATGCCGCGGGAAGTAATGATTTAGAAATTATCACTTATTTTCTTAACAAAAAAATAGCTATAAACGCAACAAATAGCGAAGGAGAATCTGCCTTATCAAAAGCTGTAGCAACTAATTCTTCAGAAGTTGTAGACTTATTAATTACTAAAGGAGCTGATGTAACTATTATTGATAAAGACAATAACAACCTAGCGTATTATCTTGTCGATTCTTATTCAAAAAGAAATAAGAAACAATTTGAAGCAAAATGGAATTTATTGCTAAAAAACGGTGTAAACATGTCACATATTCAAAGTGAAAACAACAACCTTTTACACCTTGCAGTAACTAAAAACGACACTGACTTATTAGATAAAATAGTTAAGCAAAAAGTTGACATTAATGCTAAAAACAGTAACGGACTAACACCATTACACATTGCAGCAATGACAGCCAATACAACAGATCTAATAAAACACCTTATTAAATTAGGCGCAAAAACAACTATTGCAACCGACTTTGAAGAGTCTGCCTATGATTTAGCATTAGAGAATGAATTTTTAAATAAGAACGCTATTGAATTTTTAAAATAATGAAAGTAAAAATTTTTATTTTAGGTATAATAAGTCTATTAACATTTACAGCATTTAGTCCAGCTACTAAAAGCACTTCATACAAATGCATGATTCAACTTATAAATTACGAAGGTGAAGGCGCCTATATTGTTGTTTCATTATTAGACCCACAAGGCAACTATGTAGAAACCTTAAACGTACTTGGCGATGACCAAGAATGGTACCATGATTTAACTGAATGGTGGAACTTTTTTGAAAAAAAATCAAATAATATAGATGCTATTACTGGTGCAACTATAAGCGGTGGAGAACGCAGTATAAAAGTGTTTAAAATTGATGATGAAATTTTAGATAAAGGCTATAAAATACGTTTTGAAACAGCAGTTGAAGACCAAAAATATGTTGCAGATGATGTAACTTTTGAATTAACTTCTGAAAGTGTAAAAAGCAAAGTAGAAGGAACCGGTTACATAAGGTATATTAGAATGTTACCTCAAAAATAATCCTGTTATGACGTTATCGGTTTGGAGATACAGCCATCTTGTTTTGGCTGTATCTTCTTCTATTTTTATTCTACTTGCTTCCTTAACTGGAATTATTTTGGCATTTGAACCTATTTCAAATCGTGTTCAACCATACACAGCTAATAATTTAAACGAAATTACTGTTGCTGAAATAACTACTACACTTCAAAAAAATTATGATGAAATAATTTCAATTGAAATTGATAAAAATGATTGGGTAACAGTATCTATAATAGATGAAGAGGGTACAAATAAAATATTTTATATAAACCCTAAAACTGGCGAAAATTTAGGTAAACCAACCGAAACAAATACACTATTTAAGTTTGCTACAAGCCTGCATAGATCTTTATTTTTAAAAAGTATTGGACGTTTTTTTGTAGGTTTAACTTCCTTTTTACTTTTTTTAATTAGCATTACAGGAATTTTTCTAATCGTTAAAAAACAAGGAGGAATACGCAACTTTTTTAGTCCAATTATTAAAGAAAAATTCAATCCTTATTTCCATACTATTTTTGGAAGGTGGCTTTTAATTCCAATACTAATAATAACTTTAAGTGGTGTTTATCTTTCTTTAGAACAATTTAATATTATTCCAAAAGCTAAAATTATGCATCAGGAAGATACTAAATTTGAAGAAGAACCAATAATAAAATTAGCTGAATTTAAAACCTTTAAAAATACCAAACTCTCTGAAGTTAAAAAATTAGAATTTCCATTTTCAGAATTTCCAGAATCGTATTTCTTACTACAATTAAAAGACAAAGAACTATTAATAAATCAATTTAATGGAAATATAATTAGTGAAATTAACTATCCTTTTACTGCAATAATTTCTTACTACAGCCTTATATTACACACTGGGCAAGGTAGTATTGTTTGGAGCATTGTATTACTACTTTCTTGTATTGGAATTCTGTTTTTTATGTATTCTGGATTCAATATCACATTACAACGACAAAAATCGCGAATAAAAAATCGCTATAAAAAAGATGATTGTGAATATGTAATTCTTATAGGTTCAGAAAACGGAAACACATTTTATTTTGCAAACGCCTTACATTCAGAATTAATTCGACTTGGTAAAAAATCGTTTTTAGCAGAACTTAATAGCTATACAAGCTATAAAAAAATACAACATTTAGTAGTAATGACCTCCACTTATGGTGTAGGAGAAGCGCCAACAAATGCAAAAAAATTTAGCACATTAGTACAAAGTCAAACACAAAAAAATTCTTTTAAATATTCTATAGTAGGATTTGGTTCACTAGCATATCCAGATTTTTGTAAATATGCTTATAATGTAGATGAACAATTACAAAAACTTCCAAAATCTAAACGATTAAACGATGTTTTTACTGTAAACAATCAATCGTTAGAAGCTTATAACAACTGGTTATTAGAATGGGGTAAAAAAGAAGATTTAGACATTAAATTACCAAAATCCTTAATTTCTAAAAAGAAACAGAAAACATATACGTTTGAAATAATAGCTAACACCAAAGCAGAAAATCAGCCAGATGCTACATTTTTAATTAAAATGAAAGCCTTAAATAACGTAAAATTTAAATCGGGCGATTTATTATCTATAGTTAGCGAGAAAGATGGTAGAGAACGCTTGTATTCAATCGGAAAATTAAACACAAACAAACTGATTTTAAGTGTCAAATTACATAATAAAGGTGTTATTTCTAACCACTTAAACACTCTTGAAATAGGCGATAAAATAACATGTGGTATTGTAAAAAACAAAGGATTTAATTTTCCTAAAAAAACAAAAAATGCATTGCTAATTGCTACTGGAACAGGTATTGGACCTTATTTAGGAATGATTGGTGAAAACACTAAAAAATCTAACTTAGAATTGTATTGGGGCGGACGTACAGAAACATCTTTTAATCTCTATAAAAATGAACTAAAAGCACACCAAAAATCAGGGAAGTTACAATCGTTACATTTAGCATATTCTCAAGAAAAAAACACAAAAATATATGTTCAAAATTTATTAAAATCCGATGCAAAAAAAGTTGCTGAAATTTTAAAAAACAACGGTATTATTATGATTTGTGGTTCTGTAGCAATGCAAAAAGATGTAACTCAAACTTTAGATGATATTTGCCAACAATACCTTAAAAAACCTTTGAGTTATTACCAAAACAAAGGAGCTATTTTGATGGATTGTTATTAAATCGACTATATTTTTATTTTAAAATATTTGGTTTTAACACCTTTTTAGCTATAAAAAATTATCATTTTACAAGTTTTTCTATGAAATAAACATATTTTATGTTATATTTATACAGAAAAAATGTTATTTTCATTTTTCCAAACAAATAACATTAAGTTATGCTTAAAGATTCTCATAGAGAAATTACACCACTTGCACCTGATGATAGTTTTCAAGTTTTTGACCGTACTAAAGATGATTTTGACTTTCCAATTCATTTTCATCCTGAATATGAATTAAACTTTATTTCAAATGGAAAAGGAGTACGTCGTATAGTAGGCGATAGTGTAGAGGAAATCTCTGAATATGAACTTGTTTTATTAGGCCCAAATATAACTCATTGTTGGGAGCTTCATAATTGTAAAAATTCAAATATTAATGAAATTACTATTCAATTTCATAATGATTTGTTTGATGAAAAAATGTTGTCGCGCAGAATTTTTAAACCAATAAAAGATATGTTTGAACGTTCTAATTATGGTATTCTTTTTTCAGAAAAAACAGCCTTTGAAATGATGGATAGAATTAAGGCGCTTGCAAAAATTGATAGCATCGATTATTTTATGGAACTAATTTCAATTCTTCAAGATCTAGCAAATTCTAGAAACCAGAGAATACTTTCTACCTATAGTACTCAAAATAAAAATTTTGAAAATAGCGATAAGATTAAAAAAGTATACCTTTTTATTCAAGAAAACTTTCATCGTAAAATTTTACTTTCTGAAATTTCTGATGTTGTAAATATGAGTCCGGTTTCTTTTAATAGATTTATAAAAAAACGTACTGGAAAAACTTTTGTAGATTATATTAACGATACACGAATTAGTTATGCTACAAGATGGCTAATTGAAACCGATTTAAGCATAAGTGAAATATGTTTTAAATGTGGATTTAACAATATAGCCAACTTTAATCGTGCTTTTAAAAAATCTAAAAGTACAACCCCAAGTGAATATCGAGAGAAATTTGAGGGTATCAAAAGAGTATTATAACACCCTTATTTTACAATTAACTTACTGTTAGCCTCTTTAATAAGCTTAAGTGTTGTAGTATCTGAAGCAAATACAGAATTTAACCCCTGAGGTTCTTGTGGCGGATCTGCTGTAAAATCATCACCATGCCTCCATTTTCCATTTTCAGGATTTGTTTTTGCAAAACCAGCAAATCCCCAAAAATTTAAACCTGCTAATACATCATTATTAGTTTCACTTTCATTTATTCTATCAAAAATTGCTTTATAAAACACATTTCTATTTTCAATTGAAGCATTTGGATTTAAGCTTTCTTTTTCTCGAGGAAATCCAAACTCTGACATTACAATTGGTTTTTGAAGTTTTTTAGCAATAATAATATGCTCATTCATATAAGTATTAGCTTTTTCAATAGAAAACTGGGTTGATTCCTTTTCATTATTTATATCGTACCATCGCCAATTTTTTGGCCACATATGCATTGTTAAATAATCAATGTTTTTATTTGTATGCAATCTTTCATACATCGCAATATCTTGTAAATAACTGGCTTTACCTTCAGCACCAGTAGAAATTAAATGTGTTTTATCTAAACTTTCTATTAAATTAACGGTTTCATTTAACCAGCCTGCAAATGCAGTTTCGTGTTCAGGTGAAATTAAAACCCTTGGTTCATTTGCTACTTGCCAAGACATAATTACATTGTCGTCCGTATATTTTAGGTTTGTATAAGAGTTTGTTCTACCCATAATAAATTTCACATGCGTGTAAAATGCTTCTTTACAAGGTTCGCAAGAATGAAATTGTTTAGTATAGTTCATATAATCTTTCCAAGTAAATTTATCTGTAAAAAAGGGATTAGGAACTTCTCCATAACCATTCCATTCTAGATATTGCGACATACCACCAGACCAAATCCAGTTATTATTTAAATACAATACAGCATACATATTACGCTTGCGCATTTCTGCCATTAAAAAATCTAAACCATCTAACAAATCTTCATTATAAACTCCCTGTTTAGGTTGTAAGGCTGGATGAACCCTAGAATCTTCTCCTGCTCCTTCTGCACCAACTAAAATACGTAGATTATCAATTCCAACTTCTTTCATTAAATCTAATTCTTTTATTAGTCGATCTCTATCACCTATATTTTTTGCACCAATTAATGGTCCATACCAATAGTTTGCACCAATAAAATAATATGGCTTATCTCCTTTAAAAAATTGAGATCCTTTTACAGAAATAAGTTCAACATCTTCTATTGAATTTTCAGCAGTTTTTTCAACAATTACAGTGCTTTTATCTTTACAAGAAAAACATAACAACAACAACAATAATACAGGTAAAAAGTATTTAATAGTTTTCATAAAATATATAATATTTACATTTTTTCATTTAAAACAATACAAGCTCTAGATGTATGATAAGGGGCTTTCCACATTCCCATTTTGTATTCTGAAGTGTATAATTCTCCTTTTTTATTAACTCTCCAAAACCATTCGCCATTTGTTTTATCAATAATTTTTGTGTTGATAAAATTGAAAATTTCAATAGATTTTTTAAGATAAATTTCTTTACCTGTAATGTTAAAAGCATAACGAAGTCCAACAAGAGCTTCCACTTGTTGCCACCAATGTTTATCTCCATCTAATACTTTAGTTTTTGGGTTAAACTCGTTCATAACACCTCCGTCTGTATCAATTGCATTTTCCATAAAAGCGTCTGCAATTAGTACAGCTATTCTTTCTGTTTCAGAAATTAACTGTTTATTATTAATCACTTTTGCTGCTTCAATTAAAAGCCAAGCAGTTTCAATATCATGACCAAAAGAAATCACATTAGATTTTAAATTCCATTGTTCATCAAAAAATAAATTTAAATTGTAATTACTATTTAAAAATTTAGTTAAAAATAAGTTGATAAGCTCCTTTAAATTTTCTTTTAAACTTTGATTTTTATATACTTTATAAAGGTTTGTATAAGCTTCTAAAATGTGTAAATGCGTATTCATAGTTTTAGCTTCATTTTCATCTTTATCACTCAATCTCATATCTGCAATTGGAGACCAATCTTTATTAAAAGCTTCAATATATCCTCTATACTTATTGTCTTTTGCGTGTTTTTCAATAAGTTCATAAATTACAATTACCCAATTAAGCGCTTCTTTATTTTTTGAAAACAAATAATATTCAGACAACGCATAAATCATAAATGCTTGTGCATATACTTGTTTCCTGGTATTTATCGGGGTTCCTTTAGCATTTAACTCCCAATAAACCCCACCATAATCCTTATCTTTAAAATAAGTTTGTAAATAATTATATGAACGCTCGCAAATTGATTTGTATTTAGTTGTTTTTAAATGATTAGATGCTGCGGAAAAAGACCATAAAATACGTGCATTTAAAATAATTCCTTTTGAAGCATTAGGCACTAAATTATTGTAATGATCTCTTTCGCCAACAAAGCCTCCATGAATTTCATCAATAGTATTTGTACTCCAATAATTAAGAATATTTTGAAGTTCTTTAGCTGATGAAACCGAAATTATTTCTGCTAATTTGTTCATTTTAATACAGTCCTTTATTTTTTTTAATTAACTCCATAATAGATTCGACCGAACCTGCTGAAGTAAATTTATCTTCGGGACTATTAGTTACATAATCTACCAAAACCTCAACAGAAGAAACAGCAACATGCAATCTTGTATCTGATGAAGCGTAATAGATATAAACAGTACCATCTTCATTTTCAATCCAACCATTTGCAAATAACACATTAGAAACATCACCTAAAGTTTCTTTATAATTTGGAGCCATAAAATAGCCAGCTGGATGATGAATTACTTTTGTAACATCATCTAAAGCTGTCATAAACATATACAAAGTATAACGCAAACCTGCTGCTGTATTACGAACACCATGTGCTAAATGTAACCAACCTTTTGAGGTTTTAATTGGAGCGGGACCTTGACCATTTTTTAATTCGAAAACTGTATGGTATACTTTATTTGTAAAGATTTTTTCGTTAGTTACAACTGGGTTTTCCATATCTTTTACATAACCGAAACCAATTCCGCCACCACTCCCAATATCTATAAATCCATCTTGTGGTCTTGTATAAAGTCCGTATTGTCCATTAATAAATTCTGGATGTAAAACAACATTACGTTGTTGCCCTGTATTCGATATTAAATCTGGTAATCGTTCCCAAGTTATAAAATCTTTTGTGCGTACAATTCCTGCATTAGCAATAGCAGAGCTTGTATCTCCAGCCGGAGCGTTTGGATCTTTTCTTTCAGTACAAAAGATACCATAAACCCAGCCATCTTCGTGCAATGTTAAACGCATATCATATACGTTTGTGTCTGGATTTCCTTCAATCTCAGGAATTATACAAGGTGTATCCCAAAACTGAAAATTATCAACTCCATTAGAGCTCTCAGCCATTGCAAAAAACGATTTTCTATCATTTCCTTCAACCCTAACACACAATAAAAATTTATTATTCCATTTTATTGCTCCTGCATTAAAAGTTGCATTTATTCCTATTCTTTCCAGTCCAAAAGGATTTGTATTAGGGTTTAAATCGTACCTCCAATGGATTGGCGTATGATCTTTAGTTAAAACAGGATTTTTATACCTTCTATAAATTCCATTTGTTTTTGAAATAGCCTTATTTTTTTTTCTAATTAACTTAGTATATCGCTGTTTTTCTTTATTTAAGATGTTTAGTCTCTTGTTCAGTTCCATAAATTTTTTTCAATTAATCTAATTCTTTTTCTAAATTATTCCACCAGAATTTTTTCAATAAAAATATACATATTACTAATACAATAACTGATATGTATATTGGTGTACTTTGCCTAAAAATTATATACATTGGTAAAATTACCAAAGCAGATTGCGCAACAATTCCAACAAACACATTGAACATATCCATAGCAAAATCATTATTTTTCTTAAAATTTGAATCTTCGGCAACTAATTTTTCATAAACAGGTTTCCAAAATCCCCAAGGCCTTACATTTTTATAAAATTCTTTTAAAACAGCATCTTCTGTTGGAGGCGCAGAATAAGTTCCAACAACGCTTCCAATTAAAGATACTATTAATAAAATTGGGAATAAATACAATTCATTTACCTCTGGAAATATAAAAGTAGGAACGATATAAGCAGAAACTAAACCTGCAACCATTCCCCAAAAAAATCCTTCACCATTAAATCTCCACCAATGCCATTTTAAAATATTGGCACCTACATAACTTCCATAAAGAACAGAAACAATTATGTTTAAAATTGCATTTACATTTTCAGCGTAAAAACCTAAAACAATACTTACAATAACAACAACAATACCTGTTAGGTAATTCATATTTTTAATTTGATTTGTAGTAGCTTCTGGTTTTGTATATTTTAAATAAATATCATTAACTAAATATGCTTGAGCAGCATTTAATGTACCTGCAAAAGTTGACATAAACGCAGCTATTAATCCGGCTAATAATAATCCTAATAAACCTACAGGGACAAATTCTTTAATTGCAGTGGGTAAAATTAATTCAAAATCGATATTTCCTGTTGAGTTTAATAAGTCTAACCGATCATAATAAACCAATGCTAAAGCAGCAAAACCAGCAATCATTAAATACCTAATTGGCATTAAAATTACCGATACAAACCCACTCATTTTAGCTGCTTGTGCCGGTGATTTTGTTGATAGAATTTTTTGCATATCATATGTTGGCGCAGGACCAGCAACACTAACAAGAACACCTTTAAACAACATCATTAATATTAAATACGTAAATAAACCATAGCCATCACTTTGTATTTTATCTGTTACTTCTGGAATAATAGTACTCCAATCCATATTTAAACCTCCTTTAAAAGGGCTCATCCATCCTTCAGGAACCTGAAGATCTCCAGTTCCAATTGCTTGAAAACCTAAATATCCGATAACTAATGCAGCAACAGTCATAATTGCAAATTGTACAACATCTGCCCATACAATACCAGACATACCACCAAGTAATGAATAAAAAACTGCAAAAATTGTAAATAATGTTCCGTAGAAATGCGGCACATATTCTGGAGCAATAGCAAAAGGAATATAATTACTAACAACTTCCCAAGGGACAAATATTTCAACAAATTTTCCTAAACCAATAAACCCATATGCTAAATATCCTAAACATACTACTAAAGCAAAAACCACCACAATAATGTGCGACATTTTAGCTCCTTTACCAAAACCAAATCTGGTTCCAATCCATTCAGCTCCAGTAGTAGCATTAGAACGCCTTAACCATTTAGATAGGTAAACCATTAAAAAAATTTGATTGAAAACTGGCCATAACCAAGGAATCCAAGCACTTTTAATACCATAAACAAACATTAAAGTAACTAGCCAAATTGTTCCAGAAATATCAAACATTCCAGAAGCATTTGAAAGTCCTAGCATATACCAAGGAATAGACTTACCCCCCAATAAATAATCGTCTTTACTTCTTTGAGCGCGTTTTCTAAGCACCAAACCTATAACAACAATTGTAACTAAATACAATGCTATAATTAAAATATCTACTGAATGTAATAATTCCATATGTTTATCTTAATTATTTAAGTTGTTTAAATCTTTTAAAAACAATGTTTTAGGTAGTTTTTCAAACCTTATAAAGTCAGTTTCATTTATATGCCCGTTGTAAGGCATATAATGATGTTTTTTATCATAATTTCTCCAAGTTAATACCCAACTAATTCCTGAGTTTTCTATAACTGGATACAATACTTCAGTAAACCAATTTTCTGTTTTTATAGATTCTAAACCTGTTTCAGAAAAAGCGTATACTTTATTTTTTTTGGTTGCTAACTCTTTAACAATTGCTAAATCGTGAATAACAGATTTTTTATAGTCTTCTGCATTGTTAAAATCGTAAATATCAATACCTAAAATATCTACATATTCATCTCCAGGATAATATTCTAAATAGGTGTCAGAAGGATTTAATTTGTTTGGAGAATAAACATATAGAAGATTATGTAGGTTATGAGTATCTCTTAATAAATGAACAGTTTCTTTCCATAAGGTAATATAATCTTTAGCATCACAATTTTTACCTCCCCACCAAAACCAAGAACCATTCATTTCGTGAAAAGGTCTAAAAATTATTGGAATAGCTTCACCTTCATACTTTAAAGATGCTATAAAATTTGCAACTCTAGAAACCCATAATTCATATTTTTCTCTTTGATCTCCTCCTTTAATAATATTTGGCACTGCAATTGTTTGATCCCAAGAATCACCACCAGAAACTGGATTGTTTGCATGCCAACTAATAGTAATAATTCCTCCTTTTTTATAAGCATCAATAATTAAATCTCTCATAGCGTTAAAAGGTACTGTATCTAAATTATAGGATTTATCTATTTCAATCCAACCTATATCAAAACCAAATACTGCAGGAAAATCGCCCGTTACTTTTTTTACATCACTTTTTATAATTGTTGGGTTATCTTTATAATTCCACCCTAAACCATAAGAAGTATCATCTTGATGACCAACAGCAAAACCTTTTTTTGAAATATTCACCAATTTGGCATATAATTCTATAGTGTTTTTTGAAGCTGTTTTATCAACCAATTTTGGTTGTATAACCGTATCTTTTTTAACACCATTACAAGAATATAAAAACAATGTAATTATAAAAAGTGAAAGTATATTTCGAAGTTTATTAGCTCTAAATATTTTTTGTGTTTTAGTCATAGTTGTTTCTTATTTAAGAGTTATTTTGTATAACCGTAAAACACTTATACATTACTCAACAAAAAAATTCTTTAATTTTAATTTCTGAGTTCTTATTTTTTTTAACCTCAAAATAACCTCAGCGATAATTTAATAATATCAAAATTACAATAAAAGCCCTTCTACCATCAATAATATTTTGTCATTTCCCTATAAGAAATTTTCAATCATTTATAAATTTTTTATAAATTCACTCCTAAAACTTCAATTTAATTTTAAAAAAAGTATATAATTTTATAATTATAATATTTGAAAAATATCCATTAATGTTTAGAATTCTGTAAGATTCATTTTAAATTATAAAATAAATTTAGACCAATTTATTACTTAAACTATAAATAAAGTTTTCACATTCTTAAAATTATCTTTTTTTGAAACATTAATTCTTATAAGATTTTGTAATTTTCATGTTTTTATACCTAGATAAAATTCACATGAAAATATACATTACAAGTTTCCTTTTACTTTTATTTTTAAACTCGTGTTCAACAACAGAAACTAATTTAGTAGATTATGTAGACCCTTTAATCGACACACATAGCAGCCGTTGGTTTTATTTCGCTTCTGCAAGTCGCCCATTTGGAATGGTTAGCTTAAGTCCAGACACCTGGACAAAAGGAAGCTGGAATAGTGGTTATTTATATGACAGTTTACAAGTAAGATGTTTTAGCCACATCCATGCATGGCAACTTGCCGGCATACCCGTTATGCCAACAACTGGAGAAAATAAAAGTTATTTAGGTATGGAAGCAACTAAATCTTCATTCACACACGAGAAAGAAATTGTTGAACCAGGTTATCATAAAGTTGTTTTAGATGATTCAAATATTACAGCAGAACTTAGTTCAACTACTCGTGTGGGGTTTCATAAATATACTTTTCCAAAAAGCGATAGCTCTTATATTAATTTTCATACAGGTGCTTTTTTAGCACATAGCAAAGTTGATTCGTCTTACGTTCGAAAAATAAATGATAATGAAATTGAAGGTTTTTCTTTATTAGGAAAAACATCTCGTAGACCAAAACCTACCTATGTGTATTTTGTAGCAAAAACAGATCATAAAATTGAAGAATTTGGAGGCTGGCAAAACAATAAATTATTACCTCCAACAGAACAAATAAATGGTAAAAATAATGGTGCCTACTTACGCTTTAAAACAAATAAAAAACCAGTTTTAATGAAAGTAGCAATCTCATATACGAGTATTGAAAATGCACGAAAAAATATGGAAACTGAACTTCCTAAATGGAATTTTAATAAAACTGTTACTGATTCAAAAAATGAGTGGAACAACATGTTATCTCGTATTAAGGTAACTGGTGGAACTAAAGAACAAAAAGTAAAATTTTATACCGACTTGTGGCATGCACTTATAGGTAGAAAAATAGTAAGTGATGTAAATGGTGAATATTGTGATATGACAGGTAATAAACCATCAATAAAACAAGTAAGGCTAGATAACAACGGAAATCCTATTTTTCCACATTATAATTTTGATGCTTTATGGGGAAGTCATTGGACACTCAACGTGCTTTGGTCAATGGTATACCCAGAAATTATGGATGGGTTTTGTAATACTATGGTAGATATGTACAAAAATGGAGGTCTAATACCTAGAGGCCCTTCTGGAGGAAATTACACTCATGTAATGTTAGGAGACCCTGCAACTTCATTTTTTGCAGCAGCATATAATAAAGGTATTAGAAATTATGATGCTGACTTGGCATACGAAGGCTTACTAAAAAATGCATATCCCGGTGGTATTCGAGACAGAGCTGGATATGACCATGGTAACAACCCAACTGGAGGAGGTATGACTTATTATATTGAAAGAGGATATGTTCCAGAAGGTATTAAAGGTAAAGGCTTACATAAAGATGGTGCTTCTATGACGCTTGAATATGCTTATCAAGATTGGTGTATTGCACAAATAGCCAAAACTATGGGTAAAAATAAAGACTTTGATTACTTTATGAAGCGATCTGAAAACTATAAAAATCTTTGGAATCCTAAAACTAAACTTATGCACCCGCGTAATATTGATGGCTCTTGGATTGATGATTTTAGTCCAATTGCAGAAAAATTTAGCACAACAGGTTTTTGTGAAAGCAATTCTGCCATTTACACAAACTATGTACCACACGACATAGATGGGTTAACAACCTTATTTGGCGGTAAAGAAAACTATACTTCCTTTTTATCAAGTTCTTTTAAAAAAGCTAAAAGCAATCGTTTTGTAGCTCCACATCGCGAGCATGCAAAAAGCTGGGTAGATTACGAAAATCAGCCCTCGTGTCAAATGGCACATATTTTTAATTTTACCGATACACCTTGGCTTACTCAAAAATGGGTTAGAGAAATAAAGGACGTTACATTTGGTGAAACAACACCTTATGGCGGTTATAATGGAGATGAAGATCAAGGACAAATTGGTGCATTAGGAGCACTTATGGCAATGGGTGTATTTCAAATGGATGGTGGTGTTTCTGAAAACTCTCAATACGAGATTACTTCTCCTATTTTTGATAAAATTGAAATTGATTTAAACCCAGATTATTATTCAAATAATAAGTTTACAATTACTACTAATAATAACACTGCTAAAAATGTTTACATTCAATCAGCAACGTTAAATGGAAAAAATTGGGAAAAATGTTATTTTGAACATAACGATTTTATTTCTGGAGGAAAATTAGAACTTACCTTAGGGTCAATTCCTAATAAAAACTGGGGTAAAAGGTAATAGAACTAAAAAGCATACTCAATACTATAAAAATAGATTTAATCAAAGAAGTATTAAAAACAATCAATTTTCTAATTATAATTAGCGAGGTATTAAAACCTTGTTTAATTACTAATTATTTTATGAAAACATCTGTTAAAATCAAAATATAACACTCTGTAATTGTAAACCTTATAATAAATACTTCAGATAAAAATAATTAACTTCAATACGGATTTCCATAAATAATTTACATTTCAAAAGGTTAATTTTGAATAATTAACTTAATAAAATAAATATGATTTGGTTATGGGGTTTAACAGGAATAACCATAGGAGTATTCCTTTTTAGCAAATTTACTGGAAAATTAAATGATGATTTAACTTTAAACGCAACAGAGATTAAATCGGTTGAAGGTTACCGTATTTTGCAAATAATAATTTTTATAGTTGGAATATTAATTACATATTGGATTTTTAGCCTTCTATTTAATTCGTAAAAAATATTTTAATTTTTCAAATATGCATTATTTTACGAAACCATACACTTTAAAATAAGAACTGTATAACTATTTTTATAAAAATTAGCTATAAAAAAGTAAATTAAATTTATATAAACCCCTAAATATCAAGCATAAAAAAAGCTTCATATTTCTATGAAGCTTGCTTAGTAGCGGGGACTGGACTCGAACCAGCTCTCCTAGATTTAAATATATCAGCACTTTATAAAGTTTCCAACTTATAGGTATGCCGAAAAATGTGCCTTTTTAACTTATTCCTTCATCCATAAAACTATATTTACCTTCTTTCGTAATTATTAAATTATCCAAATAATTAATATCAAGTATTTTTGCTGATTCTCTAATTTTCCTAAATATTACCTTATCACTTTCACTGGGTTTTAATTTTCCTGAAGGATGATTATGCACTGTTATAATAGCTGTAGCACAAGACTTAAGCACTACTGCAAACAATAACTTAATATCTACCAGTGTTGATGTAAATCCTCCTTTAGTCATTGCATAGACTCCAAGAACTTCATTTGAATTATTTAATAATAATACTTTAAATTCTTCTTGTAATTCAAGTGTATCCTTATCCCAATTATTTAAAAATACATTATAAGCATCTTCACTGTTACGAATCTTAGTATTCCCATTATCCAATTTAATTGGATTGTATTTTATCTTAATTTCTGATATAATATTTTTCATTCTTTTAATATTTGTCTAGTCCTAAATAACCGATACAGATTATTAAAGGGTAAAAGTTAAAAATTAAAGCTGAATAATGACATCATTGTTCAGCTTTTTTGATTTGTATTGTTTTGGTTTAATTTTTTTTTGTGCGTGCATTTGTATTGGTGTTAGCATTTCGTTAGATAAATGAGGTCTTATATTGTTGTATATTTCTATTGCATTTTTGACCAGTTTCTCCTTTACTTTAAAATCTTGAATCTTCTGTGCTACACTAAATTCCTGTTTTAAAATTCCATTTATTCGCTCTGCAACTGCATTTTCATATGGATCATATTTTTCAGTCATACTAGGCTTAATCTCATTGTTTTCTAATAGTCTTTGATATTCATTCGAGCAATATTGCAACCCTCTATCAGAGTGATGTATTAATGGACTTTCTTTGTATTTTCTATTATTTATAGCCATTTCCAATGCCCTCAATGAACCATCCATTGATAAAGATTTTGACACATCATATCCTACAATCTTTTTAGAATAAGCATCTGTGATTAATGCCAGATACGAAGGGTTGGTTCTCGTTCCGATATATGTAATATCACTCACCCAAACTGATTCAGGCCCTTCTATATCCATTGAGCTGACAAGGTTTCTGTGCTTTCTAAATCTATGATGAGAGTCTGTAGTTATGTGGTAGCTTCTTTTAGGTATTATTAACATATGGTTAGCTTTTAGTATTCTAAACAATTTATCTCTTCCTACTTTTAATAGTGATAATTTATCCTTTAACAGAAAGTATAATTTCTTACCACCCAATCTTGGCATTAGCATCCGAATATCACGAACCAAAACGATAACTTTTTGTGCTACAGTTTGTTTATGAAGTCTTGATTTTATGGATCTATAGTAAACCTGTCTGTTTACCCCGAGCAAATCACAGGTAGAAACTAAAGTTTCTTTATATTCTTCTTTGAAGATGTTGATAAGTCGGGTGTGTAATTTTTTCTTATTTGAATATCATATTCCTTTTCTGCCATATCAACAAGCATATCGAAAATAATAACCTTTTTATCAGCACGTTCTGCTAGATGTTCAGCTCTAGCTTTCTGTTTTTCAAGGAGCTTTATTTTAGCTTCAAGCTCAAGTATTTTTTGTTCTGGAGTTTTTGACATCGTTTTTGGAACTTGGTTTTCCCAATCAAAGTTACCATATTTTTGCAACCATTTGGTTACTGTAGCGTCTCCCTGAATACCATATTTACGCTTGGCTTGGGTTTTTGTTAAAAATCCTTGTTCTACTTCTTCAACTAATTGAAGTTTAAAAGAAAGCGAGTAATCTTTTTGAGTTCGCTTTGCTGCACCTGATTTGTCTGATGTTTTCATTACACTTGTGTTTTAGTGTATCGCTATTTCAGGACGGGACAATTTATACATTAAAAAAGAGCTTACAAATATTGTAAACTCTTTTTTACTAGTTTTTAACTAATTTTCTATTTTAAACAATCGCCTAAATTACCTGAAATTCTATTTTCTGGTGGAATATATCTTACTTTTATTATTTTAAATAAATCCTCTTCTTCAAATACACGAATTTTGTAATCACCCTGATATAGGTAGCCATTTAAACTTTTGTAGCCAAATTTCACCCATCTTCGAGCCAAAACCTTATGACTAAATTCTGCACAACCTGTTCTCATTGCATAAATTAATCCCCAATTTTCCTCTTCTGCAAAAAACACATCAATTTTAATACCTTCAGGCAATATTCGTTGTGTATATTTACAGGGTAAATGACCTTTTACAATTGGATATTGATTTAAAATTTCTGCTACTCCAGAACTAAATAAACCTATATCATACGGTTTTGGTATTATAATGATTTCTATATCTTTAACTTCAAGTTTTTTACGTCTGATACTTCCTCCTATTTCAATCTTAATACAATGTGGTGAAAGTCTTTTCTTTAGCTTTTCAGCTACTTTAAGTGCATTTTCTAACTTCATCATCAATATTTAAAAATACCTCCATTTATACCCACCTGCTTGTTTTCGTTCAAAGCGACAAACTTTTGCAATGCAACCTTTATACACTCCTGTTTCCCTACTGGCGTCAGCTACAGATTTAAAACTTCTTAATAAGTTACCTTCTAAATCTAGTTGTAAAACTTGCTTCAAGCGTTTATCAACTCCAGGAATAAAAGGAACTTTAAAGGTATAACTCCAATAATATCCTGCATATAAATTATTCACATTTAAACAGGTTGAACTAATCTGCTGTTTTGTTGTCCCAACGGAGTTTGCAGCTTCAGTTAAAGTTTCATAAGTTGCTACTAGCTGACCATCAATATCATATTTATGAACACTTTTTTTTATACCTCCTCCAGAATCTGCGTTTAAAGAAATACCCTTCTCCTTATACTGTTTAATGTACTGTTTTTCCTTTGCTGCTAATTCATCTAAAGAATAAGTAGAATCAATTTCATTAAATTCAAATGCTTCTATATTATACGTTAAGATTGATGTAAATAACTTTCCTTTTTCCCCTCTTTTAGCTCTTTCAATGTGGTCATTCCTACGACTCTTTAATGAAACTGTAGTAATTCCGACGTAAGTTTCTTTAGTATTCTTATTAGTTATGGTATAAACTATACCTTTCTTATTTTTCATCACCTTCCTCCTTTCCTAATTTATCTTTACATTCTGACAAGTAGTAGGTTCCTCTTTCATTTTGTGAAATTTTACCTTCAACTAACAAATCTTTCAAGTAAATTTTAATCATCCTTTCTTGAACTGAAAGTAATTTGCACAAATTTTTTACTAATTCAGCAGTTTTAAACTTTTTACAGGAGTGCTTTCTAAAATAATTTAGAATTTCTTCACCTTTACCTAACTTTCGATAATCTTCACCATTTAATAAATTATACTCATCTTTCTTTCCTAAATTTTTAATACAAGTTGAATTATCAATTTCAAATTCCAACACATTATCATTATTAATAGATGAATAACGAGAGAAAATCTCTTTAAAATATCTAGTTTTGTAGTTTCTTGTTGCATTAATCCCAATTGCAAAATCGGACTCTTGTGCAAACACTGAGCTACCTTTAATACTATCAATTGTTAAAGGTTTTCCATACATCTTTGGTGTGTGGTGAATACAAATTAATGTTATTCCTAAATCATAACATATTGTACGTAAGTTCTGCATAATATCTTGAGCTACCTTACTATCTTCAATGTTTCCGTGATTCATTCTAGTAATACTATCAATAATAACAACTGCTGCTTTAGATGATTCGATTGTACATTTAAGTTTTTTCCAGTGTTTTTTTGTTGTAATTAGCGTCAAATATTCAATAGGTTGATATAAATAATTTTCTTCATAAAGTTTTTTTTCTGCTAAATTTAACGTTTTATATTGCTCCCTATTTCTTTCAACTCTACTACCCCAATACTCTTCCAACCCCATAAAAAGTACTTTTTTAGGCTTTCCATCTAAACTTATTCCCATAAATTCGCCTGCTCCAGTTACTATCATTTTAGCAAAATTTTCTGCGAAAATTGACTTTCCACTTTTACTCGGACCAAATATTAGCCCAAATCCACCTTCTTTTATACATCCCCATAAAAATTTCTTGGGTGGCTCCTTTTTAAATTTTTCGTGAATTTCCTTAAAAGTTAGGAATTCCTTTGTTATTTTCATTTTTTTGATTTTATACACAACGATTGAGCAAACTGCGTGTTTTTAACTAAAAGTCAAAGCACAATCTAACATAAATGAATATGTTATTTGACATATTTAGCTCAAAACTATTATCTATAAAAAGATATATTGGTGACACTTATTTTAGTCACCAACTATATTGCATAAAAATCAGGGTTTGAAAATAAATCTTCTAATCGCTTAATAGATTGCTGAATTGATAGTGTATTTTCTATTTTACTTAGAGATTTATGTGAAAAGTTGATACTTTCAAAATTTTCACCAACTTTATATTTAAAAGATTCATCTATCAATTTTCCAATATTTGAAATATTTCTGGGACTAATCAACTTATTTTTAATTAGTAAATAAAAAAAGAGTTCAATATCAATTCTATTACAATCTATTTCAATTTTTTTAAATTTTCTATATGGATTGTTAATATAACTTTGAATCTCTTTCTTAATAATTTTAATTTGATAAAATAAATTTTCTTTAATTATTTTAGGTATGTAATTCGCTTTTACAATTATTTCTATTGCTTCTTCAAGTTTCTGTTTAATATCACGAGAATGCCCCTCTTTTAATTGCTTTGTAACAAATTTATCGAAACATCTTCTTTCAAAGTCTGAAACTTCATTTTTATAAATATGATTAATATTTATTAACAAAAAATCTTCTACAAACTTTTTTTCTACTTCAATAGTAATTTTTTCTTCAATATCTCCATTTATATAATCGTCTTCGAGTAGAGTAATTGTAGGATTATCTATTGATTTTAAATTTTTATTTTCCCAAGTATTATAATAATCCATTGATACAAAATACTTTTTTAACTGCATAAAGTTTTTCTCATCCAAAAAATAAGACAACCGAAAAAAAGCGTTCTCCATAATTCACATTTTTAGTTTAATTGCATTACATACACTTATTACACATAATTAATTAAATGTAACTAATGCATGTAATGCAATTACATTGAAATAAATTATTGCAATTAACAAAGTTCCTAATAATTTTATGAAATTAAAATTTTACCTCTATAATATTACATAGCTATTTTAAATAATTAAAGCACCTCAAAATGGTTTTGATAATAAGCTTTTTTCATTATGACGTAAACCCTTTCTCCATTCGATGCTAGCTTTAAACCTTCAACTTTTACAATTTCATCTTTTTTTAAAGTACCTATATTATACTTTACCCTAACATAAAAGGGGATAAATAGCTCTAAAAGCAGATTGTATCTATTTATAATTAAAATTGATTTGGAAGAAAAATTCTTTAGTTCTTCTTCTAACTCTTTTTTGTTCATTTATTGTTTCTCTTTATAAATGTGTTAATGTTCAACCTGTTTTAGCTATGTATTTATAATTGGATAGCCAGGATTGATGGAAAAATATTACATAAAATGTAGGTTTAAGATAACCCATACCTCTTTTTTATATAAAACAAACCCAGTTTAATTAACTGGGTTCATCATTTTTAATTAAGATACCAACTGAAATTTTGTTTTCCTTGTAAAGAGTTTAACAAATGGTTGCTCAGCTCAAAAGCATTTAAACTTCTATCTAAAAAACTATCAATATATGTACTCTTAACACTTCCTGTTAGTAGGTTATACAAATTATATAAGCTGATATCCCCATTTTTATCCCTACTGAAATTATCATCTCGATAATAATCACGTGCTACAACATTAAGTTGACTATCATTTAATAAAATAGGTGTCAGCTCTTGTTTTTCATTTTTAGGCAAGTAATTAAACAACCTTAGTTTGCCAACAAATTGTGCAAACTGCTTTTCTGTTAGTTTATGTTTTGTTAAGTTATCTAACTGATTTAAATGCATATCTGCATCGTAGTTTGAAATTAAATCTAAAATACGTTGTTGTAATTCCTGAACTGAAGAAACTCTTAAATCTGCTTTATAACCATCTGTTGATACACATAAATTAGTACACACTTGGTTGTTAAAGCCAATAAACACTTTAAATTTTTCGATGGATTTTTTAGAATATAAATTTTCCTGATTGTAAGCTCTAACTCCACCTACAGTTAAATTAAGTTTATTACCATTAATAGATTCACTCAATTCTGGCAATTCAATTACAAACATCATACGTTCAAAATATTTTGTTTTCTCTGATTCTAACAATGCTTTTGCAGGTTTACCAATTGCTGATGGAATTCTTCCTTTCACTGTATGACTTACTCGTATTTCTGGCTTTGCAATAACTTGTTCAGGAAATAACTCTTTTACACAAGCACTTGTTGCTTCAATAAATTGATGATGTGCTAATGTACATTCGTTGTCCTTGCTGAAAACTGGTATTGTACAATCATTTTTCAAATGCTCCAGATTTACACGTTCTGTATTAGCTTCAATAAAGGATTTATTACTTTCCTCTACTATCACTTCACTTTCTGGAATTAGTAATTCACTTTGGTTATTAACTTGTTTCAGTTCCATATTCTGTTGTTTTAGGCACATTATTTATCACTTCACTATTTGGAATAACTTCGGCATTGATAGCTTCAATATTTGCTTTTTGTTCCATTACATCTTTTAAAATCTGTTTTTGTAGATTTTGGTATTTAGCATAAATATGACGTAAACCTTCTAAAGTTTCGCATTGCTTAATTTCATTTTTTGCTTTTATAAGGTCTGCATCATTGTTGCACCATTTCATTAGTAATTTTCCTGTAGAAGGAGTTATCACAAATTCAGGTTTATTCATAAATTGACCTGTTCTGTCTTTAGAAGCTGAAACTAAATGATTGTGATTCAATAATTCAAAATTCACAGATAGCTCATATTCCCACCCTTCTCTCTGGATTTCCTTCATTCCGTGCTTAATTACTCGTGTTCTACCATTGCTATCAGTATCCATTGAATAATCCACTTTTCTACGAGTAGTAGTTATTATATGGCTATTTGATTGTAGAATTTTATCAATAAAAGCTTGGTGTCTCGGTGTAACCTTAGCCCAATCTTGAAACCTACCCCCTAATTGCTCCTGAATTTCTAGGCATCCTCCTTTACCATTCCATTCGTGAGTTATGGAATCAATGATAATCACCTCCATTTTAGCTTCTTCACAAAGCTTAATAGCTTGAATGTATTTTTCAGGAGAAAATGGCGCTTCTAAAGTTAAAGTGTTGTAGTTTCCCAGTTCTGAATAAAGTGATGCAGAACCATTTTCTGTATCAATTATAGCTATTTTAGAATAATCATCTGTCATCCCATAAGCCAGAAGTAATGCTGAATAGGTTTTACCAAATCCTGATGGTCCTGATATTCCAATTCTAAGTTTTACTTGCTTTTTTTGTGCTTGTTGTAATTGCATCTGTATAATTTTTAAAGTTTATATATAATTAAAAAAAAAGAGCTTCCAGAATGGAAGCCCTTTAAACACTGCTCCTAATGGTGAATTAGATAACAGCAGCAGCATCAATTATTACCTTTTCTGCAACTTCTTCAACATTGTCGACATAAACCCAACGATGTTTTAAGTTGATTACTTCACCAGTATCAACTATGGTGTATTCATACTCTTCACATTCCTCTCGTTTAATAGAGCCAGGGAATGTGGTTCCAATTAATGTTTTACAAGTATTCTCATCAAAAGTTGACGGTACACTTGCTCTTTTTGCTGTGGCATAAAATCTACCTGTTTCTTTAGATTTTACCATTTCAATTCCTCCTTGAAGAATAAGTACATAAAACTTTTCACCATCTCCAGATTGTCTTTCTTTAAACTCAACTACAGTTACCATAAGATTTAAATTTTAAATTAAAGCAGACAGGGACTATCCCCACTGCCAAAATTGGGGAGGGGTGATTTGGTAATTAGTAAGCTCTTTTGGAAATAGAAAAAAGTTTGAAAAAAAATAATAAAAAAAATTTTTATAGAATAAAACTTGGCTTTTTGACTAGTGCCAGGATGTCAAGTTATTATGCCTTATCTATATACATTATGATAAATCTATGTTAAATATTTCGTTTATTTTGTTTATTTCGTTTATTTCGTTTACGTTTGTGATATAAATCGTTGTACCTAATTAAAAAAATGGAAAATTTAGAATTAATAAAGAAACCTTCAAAAGAGGAACAAATTACAGCTATGCAATCATACAAAGCTCTTGCTGCAACTATTGAGGATTTAAGTTCGAAAAATCCAGAAATTGAGATTGAAGAAACTTCGGAAAAAATTAAAATTCCATTAAGAGCGTTAAAATTATTAGCAAAAATATTAGATATTACCAGTCAAGGAAAGCCTATATCTATTATTCCTGTAGCTACTGAAATGACAACACAAGCTGCTGCTGATTTTTTAAGTTGTTCAAGACCTCATCTTGTAAAATTACTTGAAGAAGGTAAAATACCATTCACAAAAATAGGAAGACATCGAAGAATTAAATTTGATGATATGGCGAAATATAAAAATAACATTAAACAAAATCAGAAAAATCATTTGTTAGAAATGATGAAATCTGATGAAGAATTGGGCTTGTATGATTCATAGTGTAAAATTTATTGGGATACTGGATACAAACGTAATTTACCCCATAGAAATTAGGGATATTTTATTTTGGTTTGCACACTATGATTTATTTACACCTAAATGGAGCAAACATATATTTGAGGAGTGGGAAAGAGTTATGATTCGTAAAGGAATAACCCAAGTAGAAGCTAAAAAAAGGTCCAACATTGCAAACCAAGCTTTTCCAGATGCTTTTGTTGAAAATTATGAAAACTTAATTCCAAATATAGAATTACCAGACAAAGATGACAAACACGTATTAGCTGCTGCTATTAAAACTAACGCAAATGTTATAGTTACTAATAATCTAAAAGATTTTCCACAAGATTATTTGGCTAAATTTAGCATTTCAGCCAAATCAGCTGATGATTTTATTGCTGATATAATTGATTTAAATAATGAAAAAGCAATTATGGCTTTCCGAGAGTTAGTGATGAATCGAAGAAATCCAAATTTAGATGAATATCAAGTTTTAGACAACTTAAGGAAAAATGGACTAACCAATTCTGCTAATTATTTACATTCCCTATTATAAATTCAATAAACAATCTAATTTACTTCTATGATTCTTCCTTTTCAATTTGTTTTCCAACCTTTTTCTCTAATTTGGAAAAGTTCCCTAATAATTCATTGAACTCCTTTTCCAATGTGACAGGGTCATAATCATTAGTATCCATTATAGCTGTTAATTCATCTAGTCTATTTTTCAGTTCTTTAATTCGTTCGCCTAACATATTTTATTGTTTTAATCTTAATATTCATTTATCAATCCCTAGTCAGCTCCTCTGCCAACAATTCACTTTGCTCTAAAACTCTGTCTGCTTCCATACGTGCTAAATCTGGTGGATAACCATAACGCATTAGAATTTTACGAACAGTTAATCTTAACTTAGCTCTTACATCACTACGTTTACTCCAATCTACTGTTGCATTTTTACGAATGATATCTACTATATGATGAATTAATTCCTTCATCTTATGGTCATCCAACATTTTAGTACTATCGTTATGATTTAGGACACTGTAAAAAGCATATTCTTCTTCTGATAAACCTAGTTCACCTGCTTTGTTATCTTCTAACCTCATTTCACGAGCAATAGCAGATAATTCTTCCAACACCTGTGCTGAATCTATTTGATTGTTATGGTATTTTTTTACAGCACTTTCAATCATTTCAGAAAACTTTTTAGCTTGGGCTATATTTTTTGTTTTACGCACTCTAACATCATCACTCAACAGCTTCTTCAACAATTCAAAAGCTACATTTTTTTGTTGCATATTTTTTACCTCCAACAAAAATTCATCTGACAAAATTCCTACTGATGGAGCTTCAATTCCAGCTGCTTTAAATACATCTATTACACCATCACTACTTAATGCTTCATCTACTATTTGTTTAATTGCTGTGTCTACTTCGTAATCTGATTTAACTCCAACACTTGAAAACTTATTAATTCTGGCTTTTACAGCTTGAAAAAATGCAACTTCATCTTTTATTACATCTGCTTCAAAACTAGGAATTGACATTGCAAATAACTTAGATAAACTTGTAACTTCTTTTAAAAATCTATCTCGTAATTTATTATCTCCTAAAATAAAGTTTTGAGCACCTAGTAATATTTGTAATTTTTTATTGGTTTCTGCTTTGAAATATGATTTATAATCATAGTTATGAAACATTTGTTCAACTATTTCAAATTTCTCTTTCATTAATGCAATTGCTTCTGCAATATCAACAAAAGCTTTTCCTTCTCCACCACTTTGTAAATAGGTTGCCATTGCATTACGTAATTCTTGACCTATACCAATATAATCTACAATTAGTCCTCCTGGCTTATCTTTATAAACTCTATTAACACGTGCAATAGCTTGCATTAAATTAGCTCCTTGCATTTTTTTATCTACATACATTGTATGCATACTTGGAGCATCAAATCCTGTTAACCACATATCACGAACTATCACTAATTTAAGTTCATCATTAGGGTCTTTCATTCTAATAGCCAACTCTTTCCGTTGGTTTTTTGTAGTATGGTGTAGTTGAAAACTCTCTGGATCATCAGAGGAGCTGGTCATAATTACTTTAATTGTTCCTTTATCTAAATCTTTACTATGCCATTCTGGCTTTAATTTAACAATTTGAGCAAACAAATCAACACATATTTGACGTGTCATTCCAACAATCATTGCTTTCCCCTCAAACACTTTTTGTCTAGCTTCAAAATGAAATACAATATCTTCAGCCACATCTTTTAACCTATCTGGATGCCCTACAATTGCATTTATGGTAGCGTTTTTCTTTTTAGATTTCTCTAGTTGTTCTTCTGTTGCTCCAGAAATTTCATCAACTAACGTGTCAATATCACTTCCAACTTTAGCATCTAATTTTATTTTTACCAATCTAGATTCGTAGCTGATTGGTACAGTTGCTCCATCATCTACAGCTTGTTTAATGTCATAAACATCTATATAATCTCCAAAAACTGCTGGTGTAGATTTATCTTCTTTTTCAATAGGTGTTCCTGTAAAACCTATATACGATGCATTTGGTAAAGCATCACGCATATATTTTGCATTTCCATATCTAATTTCTGAACCTTCTTCAGTATCAACAATTCTACCTTTAAAACCATATTGGCTACGGTGTGCTTCATCTGCTACAACCACAATATTAGTTCTTTCAGATAAAGTATCATATACACTTCCTTCTTCTGGACTGAATTTTTGAATGGTTGTAAATATTACACCACCTCCAGAAACTTTTAATAGTTCTTTGATATGTTCTCTACTTGTTGCTTGTACAGGAGTTTGCCTTAATAAACCAACACAATTTCCAAATGTTCCAAATAATTGGTCATCTAAATCATTTCTATCTGTTAAAATAACAATGGTTGGATTTTTCATTTGTGGATGCGTAATAATTTGCCCACTGTAAAAAACCATTGATAAGGATTTACCACTTCCTTGTGTATGCCAAACTACTCCAACTTTTCTATCTCCATCTTCTGAATGTGTAGCTCTAATTGTTTGTTCAACTGCTTTTTGAACTGCATAATACTGATGGTATGCAGCTACTTTTTTAACTTTGGAAATAGATACCAACCCTGTTTCCTTATCCTTATTTTCTTCTGCTTCAAAAACAGTGCAATACCTAATTAAATTTAGCAGCACTTTTTTGTTCAACATATGCTCGGTGAGTACTTGTAATTCAGTTAAACCATAAGAACTAGCTGACTCTGCCGCCATTGCTATCTGGTTTGGTTGTTGTACTGAAATATCTTGTGAAGTGTTTTCTGGAGCTTTCCAAGTTAAAAACCTAGAAAATGGTGCTGATAAACTAGATGTTTTAGCATCTATTCCATCTGAAATTACACATAATGCATTGTAATTAAAAATACTTGGTACTGCTTTTTTATAATTCTGAATTTGCGTAAATGCTTTTCTAACTGTAGCTTTTTCATCTGTAGCATTCTTAAGCTCTACAACCACTAATGGCAAACCATTTATATAGAGTACAACGTCTAACCTTTTCTCTATATTGTTTTCTTTTATTACTAGTTGGTTTACTACCCAAAAATCATTTTTTTCTGGGTTTTTAAAATCTACTAATTGTACATTAATACCTTTTGTAACTCCTTGTTTAGTGTATTCAACTGTAACACCATTGGTTAGTAATGTATGGAAACGCTCGTTGTTCTCCATTACATCTAAACTACTTAAATTTAGCACTTTTTGGGATGCTTCGGTTATAGCTGATGCAGACAATTCTGGGTTTAGTTTTTCCAATGCAGCTAGAAATTGCTGTTCTAAAACTACACTTTCAAAACTTTTACGTTGTGGATTATTACTATATGGGGCAATATCTGGACCATAATAATACGTGTAACCTTGACTTGCTAATTGCTCTATAAAAGCTTGTTCTATGGTGTTTTCGTTAAGCATAATTAAATTTTTAACTGTTGTTGAAGCCACATTAAAGAAGCCTCTCCTTTCATTTTAGTAATTCTATCTACCTCTCTTGAATGCCTTAAAGCATTACGAAGATTTGCCATATCATTAAATTCTATGTTAAGTTTTTCTATAGTTCCAAACTGATTTTTAAAAACTTCCCAATGTACTTTAGAAGTAATAATTTGAAGCAATTCCTGTAAATCTAAAAATTGCAGCCAATAAGAAGGAAATTCAATATTTTCTTCAACTAATGCAGGATTCCTTTTTCTTTCACGCTTTAATTTTTGATTTATTTTTTCTAAAATATGAGGGGGTATTAATTCTTTAACATTAGTGGTGGTAGTAATGTTAAGTGTATTTATAATTAATTCTCTTAAAGAAAGTTCAATTTCTTCGACTTTATTATTTATTAATTGCAAATCTTCTGGTAACTCTATAGAATCATCAATTATAGATTTGCTTATTTGATTGATGATTGTTTCTTTTCGTTCTAATAAAAACTCATAGTAATCTTCAACTGTAAAATCCTCTCTTAATAAAATTTCAACAGCTTTTTTACTTATTAGATGTGATGCTAATACCTCATATACTTTTGCCTCATCATTTTTAATAAGCATATTTTTTAGATAAACATTTGGAAGTTGGTCTTTTAAAACATTTCTATTGGTGTCTCCTGAAAGCGGAGCTCTATTTAAAATGCTATTAATTTCTTTAGGTATCCCCATTTTTTTACCCCAACTTTTAGGTACAATATGATGGTCATCTAAATCATCATATTCAGGTAATTCATTTGAATCCCAATCTCTAGCTCCATTAATAATTATAAGATTAAAAACAGCTCTGTAAATAGCTGAACCACTATTCGCTTCTTTTTGTAAGTCTAATGTTTTATAAGAACCTATAAATTCTGAAACACAATCTATTTCTAGGTCATCATTAGAAAACCATTTTTTTAAATCTATAAAATCTTTTGCAGAAGAAGTTTCAACTGAACTTGAATACCTCTTTAAAAATATAGATGCCCAATACCATTTTTTTATTTTTCTGGAAATATCAGCTTTATTTTCATAATCTGAATTTTTTACAAACGTTTTTATAGCTGACAAGGCTGGAATTATAGATGGATATGGTAAAAATTTACTAGTTATGGCTCCAAATTCTCTTGGATTTTTTAAAGATTTTAATGTTTTATCTATACTATTTACTGCAATTTCCCAAGAATTTATAAACTCTTGTTTTGATGTAATTAAAACCTGCTCCTCTATTTTCCCATCACCAGTTTTAATTTTCTTTACCTCACCTGGAACTAGATAGTATAAGTATTTTGCACTGCAATAATTTTGCTTTAAGATTGACATTACCATTAATATTTGAGTTTTCATTTCAAAACCTGGAAAACTAATATCGTCAATTTCTTTAGAAGCCTCTCTATACATATCTTTAAGATAAATATCTTCTTTACGAGTGATAGAATTGAGCAAATCAAAGGTATCTAACGGTTTTCCTTTTGAATTTATATGTGTAAATATGTCACATACTTTGTTAAGTTCAAGTTCTTTGGATAAAGAAATATAACTTACTTGGTAATTATCTAAAATATCTTCAAACGAATCCTTAAGATTTTTAGCATTTTTAACGTATACATTATACTCGCTTTTTAATTCTTCATCTAATTCCTCTTCAGCTTTAATTTCCCAATAATTCTTATAGCCTTTTATCCAATTTTCAATTTCCCAAGAACCTTCTTGCATTATACCAAAATTGAAAATATGTTCTTCAAATTGCATCTCTCTATCATTAACCAAATCATCATAATACCTAGTTGATTGGTAGTAAAATATCATTTCTTCATAATTCTCGTTTAAAAACTCATTTACCTTTAAGAAATAATAAATTCTACTTTTTCTTTTTCTAAATTTCACATCTGGTTGAAAAAATGCATAATGCAGCGCAGATAGACGTTGTTGCCCATCTAATACAATGTATTCTGGGTCTGCTTCTTTATTGTAAGCATATAAATTAGCACAGCCCATTTTTTTGTAAGTTTCTTTATTTCCTTCCCAAAGTAACAAAGTTCCAATATAATAATCTGAAAAAATTGATTTTATAAGGTCTCGAACATCCCAAGGCTCCCAATCAAATTCACGTTGAAAATCGGGTATTACAAATCTCCCTTTGCCTATTTCTTTAATAAGTTTTCCTAAATGTATTTTTTCTGGTTTTTGTACGTTTTTCATATTTTTTTACATTTTAACCCTAATATTTCCTTTCATTAAGTTCTAAGTATTCAAACTTTCTGGCTTAATTAAGGAGGCTCATTTTTAATTAAAATCAATTGGACTATTTTTCTTAAGCCTTTTATTAATTACATCTTGTTCAAAACCTAATTCACTCAATAAAACAGCTTGGATAATAATTCCTAATTTTCTAGTAATTTGGCTTAAAACAACCACATCCCTTACTACAAACTCTTCGTTCTTAACAAAACTATGCACGTGATAATGGCGAGTTTCAACAACTTGTTTTAAAAATTCTTCTTTATTTTCAATAAGCCCATCTAAACTTAATTCGTTAATCTCTAAAATATGCTTTAACCTTGACTGTAAAGTATTTTCAGTATAATCTTTCAACCTTGCTTCAAGCCACTGTTTATCACTACTATTATCAATACAGTTTAAAATTCTGCTTCTTATCTTTAAATATGCATCATTTTTAAAATTAAAACCTCCATATTTACCTCTATGGTATACCTCAATTGAAAATATAAAATCTAAAAATTTATCTTCAGTATATTTATATTCATTATATAATGAACCAAAATAATTATTCATTAAAAATTTCAACTTATCATATTTTTCAAACCAATTTAAAAAAACATCTTGTGAAGAGTTTTTAATTAAATCATAATTAATTAACATTCTTCTAGCTTGTAAATATGTTGGAATTTTATTTTTAAATCTACTTTTTTGATAAAAATCAAAGTTGAAATTAGGATTCTTTTTACCTTCAACCTCTTTTGTAAAAACAGTTTTATGAATATTTATTGGTGCTCCATTAGCTAATGTAAAAAAATCTCGTATTTTTCTAATATTTGTTTTTAGTTCTTCAAATGATTTAGGTTTATGAAAATATAAATTGAGAAATACTAATTGTTTTGATGTAAATTCTGAATCAAAAGTTAAATTATGACCAACTGAAAAAAATGCTTCAATATCAAAAACATTTGAAGTGTAAAGCTTAATTGGGTCAGGTTGTAAATATTGTAATTTAAAGTTTTGTTTTTTTTGGTACTGGATAGAAAAATCATATCCATATATATTAAACCAATCATCAATTAGATCAGTCCTTAAAGATAATTTATCAAACTTCAAATCAGTACTAAACTCACTACTTTTTGACCTTAAAACTGAATATGTTTTTATCTTGAAATTTGATAAACGACTAATTGAGCTATAGGTTATATAAGCATTCAATAATTTAAAGCTGAATTCTTTGCCTGTTTTATTCTCTTTTGCTATACCAACAATCGCAGAAAATTCAGTTTGATTTCTATATTTCTTTTCAAAATTAATTGACGTTGAATCCTTTAAAAAGTTTAATACAAAATCACCGTTAGATTCAACTGTTAAAACACCTTGAAACTCGCTTTCTTCTTCTGAAGGAAGCCACCATTTACCAATATATGTTTCACCTATGTTCATATTTTACTAATTAAAATGGTAAATCATCAGGTTCTTCTTCTACGATATTAACCTTATACTTAGTTTCATAAAAATCCTTTAAAAACATTCCAACAGTTGTAACGCTATTAACAATAAAATAGGCATATAAAGAATCATTTAGCACATAATCATCTTTTGTTTTTCCGTGTAAAGTAGTTTTGTTACTTCTTAAACCTTCGATGTTTTGACTAACATTAATAAGTGAACTAGCTATTTTATTTATTTCTGTAATCTCCTTTTCCTTCCCATTTGAAGACATTGAAAACTCTTTTAAAATAGCTTTCATAAGGGTTTCCAAACCACCTTTAGGTTTAGAATTAAAAGCTTTATCTTCTAAAATATGTTTCACAATACTTTCAAGCGTTGAGTTTGCCATACCCACTGCTAAATCTGGGTCTTCTTCAATACTTTTTACTGCTTTTTCAAACGATTCATAAGCTGTATAATAATGACTCTTTAACTCGTTTTTAAAAGTAGGAAAAGATGGAATAAAACCTGGTGTATCCACACCCATTTCAATAGCTATTTTTAGTAAAATATCATCTGGCATACTATGAAGTGTACGTTTAAAATCAATAGAGTCAAATTCATTGTTTTGAAAATAAAAATTTTCTTCAATACCATCTACATTTTCTGGGTAAACAACGTGCCAATGTCGAAGATAAATCTCCATATCTGTATAACTGTTATCCCATTCACATTTAATAGCCTCAAAAACTTTTGGAACTAACTGCATCTTATATTTTGGTGATATTATTTTCATAGCTTATTTCTACATTTTAACCCTCACCTGCCCACTCATTAATTTTGGCAATAAGGTATCTCGTGTTTTGGTTAAAGATTGGATTTGCTGTGTATTAATTTCCATTTTATTAAATAAAGGTGTTATTACACTTCTAAATTGTTTCAATAAAACTTTGGGGGGAATTGAAATTTTATAGTTTTTAACTAGTCCTACATTTAGATTTTGTTGAGCAGCTCCATTAGATAAATTATTAAGCTCTACTCTCAATGACTTTAATAACAGATAAACAAATTCAAAACCGAACAACTCATCAGCAACTAAACCAACTGCTGCCTGATTAAAACTAGCTTCTTTTGTTAGGATACCCAATCTACCAACCGTAGGAGCTGCATAAATTGCCATCAAAACAGTATGTTTTGGAAATAATTTAGCTGATGAATTATCTAACCCTAATTGGGATATTTTTTTATCACAACCCAATAAAAAATTATCTTGTAGTTCTTTTGTCGAAAACCAAAAAATTTCATCTCCATAAAAATCACTTCTTTTTGTAGAAGGTGTCCCACCAGAACTCATCCTAATTGTTAAATCTTCAATCTTCCCAACTCTCCAACCTTCAGGTAAATCATCACCTATTTGATATTTACCAAACCATTCTTTAAAAATAGTTTGTGCTAGGCTTTCTAATGTTTGGTTTTGTTGTTGTAGTAACTCTATTTTATCATCAAAAGCTGTTAATACATTGGCTATAGCTTTTTGTTCTGGGAGTGGTGGGTATGAAATAGGAATACTTTTTAAAATACTAGTATTTATTGAAGGCATCGTAGCTCCAACTGAAATTTTAAAAATGTATTTTCTAAATGAAGGTTGCCTAAAAAAATAACTTAAATATTTAGAGTCTACTTTTTTTATTGGTCTTACTGATAGCATTCTAGATGAAAACATCCATCCATCTTGATTTTTAGAAACATAAGCACTTAGTTCAACAGAACCTACACGAGTAAAAACAATATCTCCTTCTTTTAATAAATATTTTGACAATCTATCCCTATCTTCATTTGTAACACTTGGATAATCAAAATCCTTAATTTTAAAATCATCAATGTGCTCAACTGTAATTACAGGAGTTCCTCCAGTCACATATTGTTCATTTTTAAGTTGGCTTCCAAAAGGTCCTGTTTGTACTTTTGCAACTTCACCTAAA